>NZ_JAXCIB010000010.1:0-86207 GCF_035984995.1 Psychrobacter sp. PL15 | reverse complement strand
CACTTTGGCGGTGGATAGTAACCTTGATGCTAGCGCATCTAGGCCTCTTTTTCACCTGCTGTTTGAAATTGCACTTCACGTGTTAATCTAAGTTTCAATAACAGTCGTTAATAACAGATTTTAAATTCCTACTCTGATAGATTGAAATATAGAATACCCTCTTTATTTATCTGAACTGTCGCGTCTCTGCACCCCATGCAAAAACCAGTGCATAGAGAACGTGGCCAACCAGCGCGACCCAAGTGGCTCCTGTGAAACCGATAAACGGCGGCAGTCCGATAATCAGATGAGCGACGACGTAGAGCGCGAATACCCATAGCACGATTCCGTAGGCCAAAGCAGTGATTGTCCAGTGAAGCGACGGCATGATTGCCTTCCACATCGGTCGTACGACGATCAGCCAACCCAAGGGATAAAGTATCAAGCCGGTGAGGTAGTGCACCAGTTCAGGGACACCTGTTGGTGCTGCACCGAATACGACCTCGATCATAGTCGTGGGGAGTTTAATGGTTGAGGGCTGGAGTGGACTCTAGTACTCGATCTCGAAGATTGAGACGAGCGACATGAAGGCGTTTGTCACCATGCTGGATAATATACTCCTATTTATAATTTGTAAACACCTTTTCCCTTATTTATCAAGGATTTCAGCTGTTTTATAATATAGCTTGAATACATAAAATATTAGTTAAACTTAATAATTTCAGCTACTTGTCTATTTATTTGAGAGCTGTATATTGCGGTCATAAGAGCATGGATTTTATGATCGTAAACTTTGCTACGTCGTTTAGAATGCATACTAACGAAATAGGTTTGCCAAAAAAAAGCATGATGAGGCTGCTATATATTAATATTTAAGCCAATCTACTGGTAATTTGTAATAAAATTGGGCAATATGCTGCAACGAAATCGTGTTAGTGGATTCGTTTCAACTTTTCCTCATAATAATGAGGATTGATTTTAATATGGAAGTTACTAGGAAAAACTGTATGAGTTCAATTAACCATGAAGGGCGCGTGCTTCACGAAGGCTTGAGTAAAAAAATAATGTCTGCTGATCAAGCGGCTGCATTTATTAAAAATGATATGAACGTCGGTATGAGTGGCTTCACTGGTGCAGGCTATCCTAAAGCCATACCAGCGGCGCTTGCCAAACATATGGAAGCCGCCCACGCGCGCGGTGAAGATTTTCAAATTGGTTTGTTGACCGGAGCGTCTACTGCTACTGAGTGTGATGGTGTATTGGCTGAAGCCAAAGGCATCAAATGGCGCACCCCCTATCAATCAGAGCCGGCGCTTCGTAAACAAATCAATGCCGGCGAAGCGTATTATTTTGATATGCATTTATCGCATGTGGCGCAACAAAGTACGATTGGCTTTTATGGCGATATGCATATGGCTGTGGTTGAAGTGTCTGGTATTTTGCCAGATGGTCGCCTCATTCCTTCTACCTCCATTGGTACTAGTAATGCATGGCTAGAAAATGCCGATAAAATTATCTTAGAAGTTAACGCCCAGCAAAGCCTAATGCTTGAGGGTATGCATGACGTTTATAATGATATTGGTATGCCGCCGAATCGCAAACCAATTCCACTAGTTACTCCAGGCGGGCGCATTGGCGTTCCGTACTTACATTGTGACCTAGATAAAGTGGTGGCTATTGTCTTAACCGACTCGCCAGATCGCAATAGCAAGTTTGCAGATCCGGATGAAAAATCCAATAAAATAGCCAGCCATATCATTGACTTTTTTCACAGTGAAGTCGAAAAAGGCCGTCTGCCAGCCAACTTATTGCCGATACAATCTGGGGTGGGTAACGTGGCCAATGCGGTATTGGCAGGCTTGCAGAATAGTCCGTTTGAAGAGTTGACCGGCTATACCGAAGTGTTACAAGACGGTATGTTGGATCTGATCATGTCTGGCAAAATGACTATGGCATCTGCCACTGCACTGTCATTAAGTCCAGATGCGCTTGAAACTTTCAATGCCAATATTGAAGAGCTACGTGCTCGTATTGTTTTACGTCCACAAGAAATCACCAATCACCCTGAAGTGGCACGTCGCTTAGGCGTTCTAGCGATCAATGCGATGATCGAGTGTGACCTTTATGGTAACGTCAACTCGACTCACGTCATGGGCACTAGTATGATGAATGGCCTTGGCGGTTCAGGTGACTTTGCGCGCAACGCTTACACCTCATTCTTTGTGTCGCCATCAGTGGCCAAAGATGGTGCTATCTCTTGCATCACGCCGATGGTATCGCACCATGACCACACTGAACATGATGTGATGGTAATTGTCACTGAGCAAGGTTTGGCTGATTTGCGTGGCCTCGCACCGCGTCAACGTGCTCAAGCGATTATCGATAATTGCGCGCATCCAGACTATCGTCCGATGTTGCAAGATTACTTCGATCGTGCCTCTACCACGGCTGGCATGCAGACGCCGCATATGCTTAACGAATCGTTATCATGGCATCAACGTTATGTCGAAACGGGCGATATGCGCATTAAGTAAGTGTATACAGCCACTCTGTTGTTAAAAGTAAAGTGAGCAAAGCCAGTAAAATACAAGGCCCCTTATCTGTATTCAGGTAAGGGGCGTTTTTGTGGGTGACAGAAATAGCCGGACTAGAAATAATTTTAGACTTCAAAGATACTAGAGACAGGTATAGTTAAAATACCTTAAAAACGCTATGGTACTGCTGGTATAAGCTTCTTGCAGCCTCTGTCTGCGTAGGCACAGCAAGCAAGAGAAACTTATGCCAGCAGTACGTTATGTATCGATACTACTTTTCATTGACTATATGTCTCTTTACTCAACCTTGAGTATTTTAAAACTTTATAAAAATTATAGATAATATTAAGAATTATGAAGAGGGCACTGAATATTCGAGCCCATCCCGAATTCTGTGAAACTGCTTTTAATCAAAGCAGCTATTTCATATTCTGCCCCAACCGAATCGCAGCGGCGATATTTACCGCCGTGGTTTCGATATTATCATAGGCATATCTTAAAACCTTATCGATAGAATCTACTTTTTGAATACTGGGCATCACCACATCGAATTGAGTGGTTTGGGCTGGCTTTAACCCATCGACACTGCCACAAATAGCAATAACCGGTGTGTGACTGAGCTTAGCAAGTTGACTGATACCACCAGCCACTTTGCCCATTGAGGTTTGCGCGTCGAGTTTGCCTTCCCCAGTTATCACTAAGTCAGCATTGGCAATGTGCTGTGATAGATCAACAGCTTCAGCCATGGTATTAAAGCCTGACTGTAACTGTGCGCCGCAAAAAGTCATCAATGCAAGCCCAAGACCACCAGCTGCGCCTGCACCTGCAATATCTTGATAGTTCTCATAACTATGCTGATGGCAAACAGTCGCAAAGTGACTTAAAGACTTGTCTAAACGCGCCACTTGTTCAGGGTTGGCCCCCTTTTGTGGGCCAAAAATAGCACTGGCGCCTAACGGGCCACATAACGGATTGGTCACATCACAGGCCACTTCAAAGACAGTATTTAAAATATTCGGATTGAACGCTGAGCTGTCTATCCGTTGCAAGCTGGCAAGTTGACCACCGCCTGGTGCTAAAGGCTCACCTTGCTGGTCATAAAAGGCCATGCCCAAGGCGGTCAACATGCCAACCCCGGCATCATTAGTGGCACTACCACCAAGGCCAATAATAATACGTTTCGCCCCTTCATCTAAGGCGTCTTTAATCAGCTCGCCAACCCCGTAACTGCTTGCAATGCTAGGGTTTCGTTCTGCTACGGTCAATAAATGTAGGCCGCACGCTGCCGCGACTTCAATCACTGCAGTAGCATCGGGCAATAGCAAGTATTTTGCGCTAATAAGCCTCATGAGTGGGTCGTGCACGATCACGGCTTTCCATCGGCCACCAAGGACGTAAGACAAAACAGCGGACGTGCCTTCGCCGCCATCGGCCATCGGTAACAAGGTATAGTCTGCATTGGGGAATACCTGACTAAATCCAGACTTGATAGCCTGGCAAACTTCTAAAGCTTCTAAGCTTTCTTTAAACGAGTCTGGGGCAATTAAAATCTTCATTACACTCTCTTAAAATATCTATTATCTAGCTATTATCTAACTACTATCGATTAATTTATCAGTGAATTTTTTTAAAAATACTTAAAAATACTTAAAAATACTTAAAAATACTTAAAAATACTTAAAAATACTTAAAAATACTTAAAAATACTTAAAAATACTTAAAAGTAGCTATTAGTTAATTTAAATAAATACTAACGTCAATAACCAGATAAATATAATACTAGTGACGCCTTGGATACCGGTAGCCACCGAATGAGCTTTGTAAGCTTGCGCGACACTCATGCGACTGAACTGGCTGACGATCCAAAAGAAGCTGTCGTTAGCATGCGAGATAGTCATGGCACCAGCACCGATGGCCATCACACAAAACACTCGACCAAGATCGCTATCAAGTCCGATTTGTCCTAAGAGTGGCGCGACCATTGCTGAGGTAGTTACTAACGCTACTGTGGTAGAGCCTTGCGCGGTTTTTAGAGCGGCTGAAACGATAAATGGCATAAATATGCCCAAACCTAATGCTGACAAGGTAGTGCCTAAATAGTCGCCGATTGGGGTTACTTTCAGCATCGCACCAAATGCGCCGCCAGCACCAGTGATTAATAATATCGGTGCAGCGACTACCAAGCCTTGGGCCACGCTGTCGCTAATCTGCTGAGTTTTATCGCTACCACTTATTAAGAAAAACGCTAAAAATAAACCGATCAATAGGGCAGTAAGTGGATTACCAATAAATACTAAGATATCAACAAGGAAACTAGTGCCTAGTGGGGCAGTAGGGAAGTTGGCTACAGAGGACAGGCAGATCAAAACGATAGGTACAATAATAGGTAAAAAAGCCATCGTTGCTGATGGCATTTTATTATAGTCTTCACGAGCTTTCATATTTGCAGGGACAGCAGCAGCGGGCACATTGTCAGCATCTATGTTATCTGGTTCGACATCTAGGAAACGGTTTGACCACAACCAGCCTGCCAATACTGCCACGGTGGTCACTACGATACCAACCATGATCACCAAACCTAGGTTTGACTCAAGCCCCAAGTTACCCGCTGCAGCAATAGGCCCAGGCGTAGGCGGCACAAAAGTATGGGTTGCATATAAGCCAGTCGCCAAAGCAATACTCATCGCCACACTGGATACTTGCAAGCGCTCAGCCAAAGACTCTTTTAAAGAGTTTAAGATGATAAAACCTGAGTCACAAAACACAGGAATTGAGACTACTGCCCCAACGATAGACATGGTCAAGGTTGGAAAGCGTGGCCCTAGAAAGTTAATGACCGCTTCTGCCATAACGATAGCAGCGCCCGTTCTTTCAAGGATTAGCCCAATGATGGTACCGAACACGATTACCAGACCAATATAACCTAAGATGCCACCGAAACCGTCGGAGATAGTTTTTGCGACCGTATCAAGAGGCACTTGATAAAATAACGCCACTAAAAAGGCTGATAGTATTAAGACTAAAAAAGGATGCCACTTTAACTTTGCGGTGGCAAAAATAATAAAAAGAATGGTCAGTAAAAGCCAAAATACTATCATCATGATCCCTATGAGGTTGAGTTCTGCTTATATCTTGAGTGACTGTCAATGCAGCTGACTATCGGTTATTTACCAACAGCAAGACGATTTTTTGAGGTGCATATCTTATCGTAAATACAACTTGCTAGGGAGTCGTATTTGTTTAATGGCCATATATTTTATAGTGCTTTTCACCATACCACTTTTTAGCAATGATTAGACATTTGTATGTTCACGTGCTGCTGCTGGCTCTCGCTTATGAGTGCATTTACTATGGCTATAAAAGTAGAAACCATTACTCGATAAAGCAACGGCTATATACTTTGACATTATGTATAGTCAATGAAAAGTAATATCGATACATAACCTACTGCTGGCATAAGTTTTTCTTGCTTGCTGTGCCTACGCAGACAGAGGCTGCAAAAATCTTATACCAGCAGTATCCTAGCGTTTTTAAGGTATTTTAACTATATGTACTCGTGTCGTTGAGCAAGATAATTTGTTTATAAATACGCCAATATTAGCAGTGGGTCATGCCGGTTGGATTAACGCTGCTAAGATGATTGATGCTAGGCAAGAAGTATCGCAAGTGGCTGCCGAATGGCCACGCTCAGTCGCTTATGGTGAACTTAGTACGCCGGCGTTATCGGCACTCCAAGCCAACCAATAGTTGTGTTACCTACTCTAAATCTACAGTCGGGAAAACTTGTTCTGATATTCCTTGGGTGTAAGCTCTGTGGCGCGTTTGAATAAGCGTGTAAATGAAGACAGATCACTATAGCCGACCTGGTCAGCGAGAGATTTTATAGTCACATCCCCCGATTCTAATAAGCGTTTGGCCTGCTCGATTCTTATCGCTTGAATATACTCAATAGGGCGCATAGCCACGCAGGTTTGAAAGCGTCTATTTAAAGTCCGTGGGGTGATGTTTACCATGGCTGCTAAGTCACTAACTTGTATGGGCTGATCAAAGTTGTCCTCGATGAATTCTTGCACGCGCTGTACCAGTTGGTCGGAGTGTGATCGGTATAATTTAACATTGGTATAACTGTTCTGATTGCCTCTTTTACTATCAACGATTTGGGTTTTCGCCACTTGGGTGGAAATTTCTCGTCCACAATAACGCTCGATTAATAGTAAAGCCAGGTCATAAAAGGCACTACCGCCTGCCGCGCAAAATATATTACCTGATTGCGTGACAAACTGATTTTCTTGTAAATCGACTAATGGAAAGTCTGCTTTAAACTTACTTGCGTATCCCCAGTGAGTGGTTGCTATTAAGCCATCAAGTAATCCTGCTTTTGCTAGAAAAAAGGCGCCGCTACAATTACTGGCAATGTCTGCTTGGGTATCAGCCAAGCGTTTTAAATGTGGCAACAAACTTAGATTCTGCGCCAAAACTTTGTCAACCGAATCACCAATGGTTGGAATTAACAACAAGTCACAATGAGCCACATCCCCGATATCGCAATGGGCTTGCATAACCAAGCGATTGCTACACCTAATATCTAAGCCATCGACACTGGCAATTTGTACGCTAAATCTGGGTTCTACTCTTAGCCCCAAAAATCGTTGCCAACTGACGCCAGCAAATGAAAATAAGTCTAATGCGCCCGTTAATGCGCTACCCAGAACCCCATCAAACCCGAGGATTATGACCTTAAAAGGCTGTACGTTAGTCATTAGTTTTGAGATTCCTTAGTAATTTTATGATGGATCGCTGTTATCTAAAAAAGCTGCTCTGGTGAAAGTTAGAATGATAAGGTGAGTCATTGTTCATAATTATGTGGCGGATACTGAATAAGACAAAAATAATTAACAAACCTTCAAGTCGAGTTGATAAGGGTAATATTTCCTCAATCGCTTTGCCACTACGCTGTTTTTCAATGGCTTTCAATGCTTTAAGCGTTTCTAACTGATATGCGCTATCTGTTTTAAATCCGTCTAACCGTAGACCATCACAGCTATCGTTAAAGTGATAGCTTAACGAATTAAATGTCTCATTTCACCATTATTATGTCATAAATGACAATGGGGTAAAGGTACAAAGTAGACTAATATTAATCGGCGAGCTATTTATTGTTTTGCTTGGTTTACGTTTTTTCTAACACCCAAAGCGATACAATCAATAATTCATGATCACTTGAGCTTCCCAGTATTATTTATCAGCCCTATCTTTTAGCCTTACTAAAGAGACCCTATTATGGCAGCCGATACTTTGATCCACGACTTTGAACTCCCTTTCCAATTATATGACGTATTGAACACCGAAGCGCTTTGCAACAGCACTAAGTTTGAAGAACACAATCGTGCCACTTTCGATGCTGTATTAGATACAGCAAACAAAATGGCAACCAATTTGTTTTTGCCACACAACCATATCGCGGATAAAAGTGAACCGCAGTTTGACGGTAAAAAGGTCAGCATGATAGACGATGTCAAAGTTGCTTTTGATGCCTTCAGAGAATCAGGTTTTATCGCTGGTCGTTATTCGTTTGAAGATGGTGGCATGCAATTACCTGAAACTGTCATGACAGCGGTGGCAGGCTATTTTATGGCGGCCAATCCTTCAACTACAGCCTATCCGTTCTTGACCACAGCAGCGATTAATGTCATTTCGCACTTTGCCAGTGATGATATTAAACAGGCCTTTATGCCGCGCATGTTGACTGGAGAGTTTACCGGAACGATGGCATTAACTGAGCCGCATGCCGGCTCGTCACTTGCTGATATTAGAACCACCGCTGTTCAGCAAGACGATGGTTCTTACCGGGTAAAAGGCAGCAAAATATATATTTCAGGTGGCGACCACGAGTTATCTGACAACATTGTCCATCTAGTATTGGCCAAAGTTCCGGGTGGCCCTGGCGGCGTCAAAGGTATTTCCTTGTTGGCAGTACCAAAGTATCGGCTGAATGATGACTCGTCGGTAGGCGCGCGTAATGATGTTCATTTGACTGGCTTATTACATAAGCTCGGTTATAGAGGCACGACCTCAACCTCATTAAGCTTTGGTGATGAAGGCGAATGTTATGGCTATCTAATCGGTGAAGAGCACTTCGGTTTACGCTATATGTTTAAGATGATGAATGAGGCGCGGATAGCCGTTGGTTTTGGCGCGGCGATGATTGGCTATCGCGGTTATCAGTATTCTTTGGCTTATGCTAAAGACCGGACTCAAGGTAGAATTGCGCCGAACAACAAGCCCGAACATGATGCCACTGCCATTATCAATCATGGTGACGTTAAGCGTATGCTGCTGGCGCAAAAAGCCTATACCGAAGGCGGCATATCGTTATGTTTGTATGGCTCAAACCTAATTGACCGGATCAACACTTGTGACGACGTAACTCTAAAAGCTGAGCTATCTGAGTTACTAGATTTACTGACTCCAGTCTTGAAAGCCTGGCCCTCTGAATATGGGCCCAAAGCCAACGATTTAGGTATTCAGGTATTAGGAGGCGCAGGTTATACACGTGAATATCATGCGGAGCAATTTTGGCGCGACAACCGACTGAATCCAATTCATGAAGGCACGAATGGCGTGCAAGCCTTAGATTTGTCTTTTCGTAAATTATGGCAAAACCAAGGCTTAGGCATTCAAATCTTGAAACG
Source organism: Psychrobacter sp. PL15 (assembly GCF_035984995.1). Classification (NCBI taxonomy): domain Bacteria; kingdom Pseudomonadati; phylum Pseudomonadota; class Gammaproteobacteria; order Moraxellales; family Moraxellaceae; genus Psychrobacter; species Psychrobacter sp. PL15. Next base: position 77,002 of record NZ_JAXCIB010000010.1, on the reverse strand, counting down.
TGAAGTCACTCATGATTTACAAAATATTAGCACGCCAGAAGCTGCAAAACTTGCCGCAAACCTGACCCCTTATATGGGCCAACTGCATGACGTATTGGTGCATTTAGGGGGCGTGTTAGCGACTGACAAGGCGATTACCCTCACAGGCAATGCCCAAGCATTCATGAATATTTTCGCCACCATTGTGGTGAGCTGGATTTGGATTCGTCAAGCCAGCAAAGCAGAGCAATTATTAAGCGCGAGCCCAGACCTTGAAAAACAGAATTTTTACAACGGCAAAATTCAAGCTGCGAAATACTTTATTGATTGGGAATTACCGACTATCAAGCGCGATATAAAATTATTAATGAACACCAATGAAGTTTGCACGGATATGCAAGCTGACTGGTTCTAAGGAGAGAGCAGAATGACAGCAATAAATAAACAATGGCGTCTCAAAGCAAGGCCCATTGGCGAACCTAGCGCCGATACTTGGGATTATACCGAGTCAGAACTACCGGTCGTTACTGATGGTCAACTGCTAATAAAAATTGAGTATATTTCTTTAGATCCAGCCATGCGTGGTTGGTTAAACGATGCCAAGTCTTATATAGAACCGGTACAAATTGGTGAGGTTATGCGTGCGGGCACCGTAGGACAGGTAGTGGAGAGTAAACTTGCAGGTTTTGTGGCAGGCGACTATGTCTGTGGCCACAATGGTGTACAGTCCTATGCGGTCAGTGACGGTACTGACTTGTATAAAGTTGATCCTAATCTAGCGCCATTACCTTATTACTTAGGCGTTTTAGGTATGCCTGGCATGACTGGCTATTTTGGCTTATTAAAAACGGGACAGCCAAAAGCTGGAGAGACTGTCGTAGTATCTGGGGCGGCAGGCGCGGTTGGTGGGCTAGTCGGACAAATTGCTAAGATTAAAGGCTGCCGAGTGGTGGGTATCGCTGGTGGCGCTGAGAAGTGCCAGTTTTTAGTGGATGAATTGGGTTTTGATGCCGCCATAGACTACAAAAATGAAAATGTAAAAAAAGCGCTAAGAAAGACTTGTCCAAAAGGGGTCGATGTGTTTTTTGACAACGTTGGCGGTGAGATTTTAGATGATGTTCTCACCCATATTAATCGCCATGCACGCATTGTCATTTGTGGCGCTATCAGTCAATACAACAATACGGTACCGGTTAAAGGGCCCTCAAATTATTTATCGTTATTGGTCAATCGCGCCCGCATGGAAGGCATTGTGGTGTTTGATAACATCAAAGAATATCCTATTGCTACGCAGGATATTGCCGGCTGGATACAGTCGGGTGAGCTGACCGTCAAAGACCACATTGTTGAAGGTATTGCAACCTTCCCCGATACGTTAATGATGCTCTTTAAAGGTGAGAATTTTGGCAAATTGGTACTTAAGGTAGGGGAATAAGTTATGACACTGACCACAAATGAACTGGCATCAGCGGTTGCTAGTAATGTAGCCGGTAAACGGATTTTAATCACTGGTGGTGCTTCAGGAATTGGTGCGGCAAGTGCACTTTTACTAGCGAGTCGTGGTGCTAAGCTAGTGATTGGCGATTTGGCTGAAGAGTCGGGTAGGGCTGTCGCACAACAAGCGCAGGATGCTGGCCATACGGTCGTGTTTAAAAAGGTGGATGTAACCAGCGCTGATGAAGTACGCGCTCTGTTTGCCTTTGCTATGCAAGCGCTGGGTGGCCTTGATGTGGTGGTGAACAATGCCGGTATCGATCACAAGCCTGCACCCATGCATGAACTCAGCGACGATGACTTTGACCGTAATATCGCTGTTAATTTAAAAGGCGTCTGGCATTGTATGCGAGCAGCTATTACTTGTATGGCACCTAATGGTGGCGGGCATGTGATCAATGTTGCTTCTATCGCAGGCTTGCGTTCAGCACCCTTGCTTTCCGCTTATAGCGCTGCTAAGCACGGGGTCATGGGACTTACCAAATCTGCCGCTCATGAATATGCCCGGGTTAATATTCGCTTTAATGCGGTATGTCCAAGCTTTATTGATACGCCGATGGTACGCAATACTATGGCTAATATGGATGAGCGCGCTCAGCAATCGCTTATAAAAGCCAGTCCGCTGCGCCGTTTAGGGACTGTGGATGAGGTTTCAGGCGCGATTGCATGGCTGGCTAGTGACGAGAGCAGCTTTATGAATGGTCAGGCCTTTACTCTTGACGGTGGTATGTTGGCTTGATAGTCAAATAACGGCTAAATCATTAGGGCGTTAGCCTTGCTTGATGTACCTGCTGGCATAGAGCTACTGTCTACGCTTGGCTGCCTGGTAATCAACAGCTTCTTAATCCATTGGCAGTTTTTTGACTGTCACTTATCTATGTATCGATTTTATGTATTGATGATAGAAAGTGATTCATTAACTTTAACAGTAAAGAATTAGCGCTCAAAAATATAAGGAATAACTATGACAGATCTATTTGATTTAACGGGTAAAATTGCTTTAGTCACTGGCGCCAGTCGCGGTATTGGGGAATCTATTGCACGCTTGCTGGCATCAAGAGGCGCTCATGTTATTGTCTCTAGCCGTAAGATAGATGCTTGCCAAGCAGTTGCTGACAGCATCGTAGCTGACGGAGACAAAGCCAGTGCATTCCCTTGTCATGTGGGAGAAATGGAGCAAATAACCACCATCTTCGAGCACATCAAAAATGAATTTGGTCAAATTGATATTTTGGTGAACAACGCAGCGGCCAATCCTTACTTTGGTCATATATTGGATACGGACTTAGCCGCTTTCCAAAAGACAGTAGATGTCAATATACGCGGTTATTTCTTTATGTCGACTGCTGCTGGCAAGATGATGCGCGAGCAGGGCGGTGGGGTCATATTGAACACCGCTTCCGTGAATGGCGTGGTCGCTGGCAATATGCAAGGTATCTACTCAATCACCAAAGCTGCGGTCATTAGTATGACCAAGTCGTTTGCCAAGGAATGTGGCCCCTTAAACATTCGGGTCAATGCCTTACTGCCAGGACTAACGGACACTAAGTTTGCCTCTACGCTAACTAAAAATGACCAAATACTCAATATTGCGCTTAAATCAATTCCGTTAGGGCGTGTTGCGCAACCTGATGAAATGGCAGGTACGGTCTTGTACTTGGTATCTGATGCGTCAAGTTATACCACTGGTGCCTGTGTGATTGTTGATGGTGGTATGCTGGCCTAGCTAATTAGCTTAGATTAGACAAAGTGAACCAACTACGAATCTATTACGGCGTTAGAATGGCTTAATATACGATAAGTGCCGTTGACACTAGTCTTCTTGGTAGACGCTTTATAGTTGTTTGACCATATCTAAAAAATAGAGTTATCTTAAAAAAGCCGCATAGTCTATTAAAACTATGCGGCTTTTTTGATGACTGATACTGTATCAAACAGACGTGGTAAATGGATCCGAAGGGCTGGCTAGACCTCTCATTTGCTATATGTCGTTAAAATACCTTAAAAACGCGACGGTACTGCGGGTATAAGCTTTTTGCAGCCTCTGTCTGCGTAGGCACAGCAAGCAAGAAAAACTTATACCAGCAGAGTAGGTTATGTATCGATATTACGTTTCATTGACTATAAATTATCAAGCTAATCATCCAAACTAATCATCCAAACTAATCATCCAAACTAATCATCCAAACTAATCATCCAAACTAATCATCCAAGCTAATTGTAATGGATTTTACTACAATGGTTGTTAAGATGTAATTGATAGATAGGGGTCATTCAGGCATTATTATCAAGGCGTGTCATTAAAATATCTATTTTGCTAGGTGACGCTGTTAGTTTAAAACCAGACCACAATAAACGAACCCTATCAACCGAGGAGTTATCATGAGCCCTTTGATCATCCCGAGCCATTGGAAAATAAAACGTTCGACTCACTTTTTTACCAAAGATAAAGTTCCCAAAGCCTTACTCACTCATCACAACACTGCCGAAGGCGTATTCGGTCAAATTTGCGTCATGCAAGGTACTGTTACCTTCTATGGATTCGCTAATGAGGCCGCCACTGATCCTGAGAAAACCATAGTCATTCAAGCAGGACAGTTTGCCGTCAGCCCGCCTGAATATTGGCATCGTGTCGAATTAAGTGACGATGCTCAATTTAACATTAACTTCTGGACTGAAGGTGATACTGGCAATAAATCGATGTTCAATAGCTCTAGTATTCATACTAAACCGATTGAAACATTATTCGATAAACCAAATGAGTAATAATCAATCACTACGAGCCTGTGTTCTGAACGCTTAGCGTAATGCAGGAAAGCGTTGGATCATAAATATTATAAGTAGCAGTGCCATACTAGCGACAGCAGCACCGATGAACCCTACGCTCGACAGCGAGATATGAGTGACAGCATAGCCTCCAAGCAGGGCACCGGTGCCAATACCTAAGTTAATAACGCCAGAGAACATCGACATCACCACGTCTTGAGCCTTATCATCGATCATAATGACTTTGGCTTGGGTGCAGATTACCAGCAGCATGAGCGCAGTGCCCCAGAGTAAGGTAATCACACTCAGCGACCATATTGATTTGACCGCTAACAATAGGGTGACCATAGACAGCAACATTAGTATCGTGGATACCAGCATCAACTTGGTATTGGATTTATCACCCCAACGGCTGAATATCACACTGCCAATCAGTCCAGCACCGCCGAATAGCAGTAATATAAAAGTGGTCAAGTTTTCACTGATTGAGCCGACCTGACGCATATATGGTTCGATATAAGAGTAGGCAGCGTAGTGGGCAGTAAAGACCACAAAGCAGAACAAATATAGACAGACCAACAATGGGTTTTTGAGTAGTTCTGGTACTTTTTTGGCAGACCCTTCAAACATACTGGGTAAGGTTGGCAACAGCTTGGCTTGTAGAACAAACACCACAAAGGCAATCACCCCAATACCACCAAACGTGGTTCGCCAGCCAAACCATTGACCAACCAATCGGCCTATAGGAACCCCCAGCACCATCGCCAATGAGGTACCCGTAGCAAGGACACTAAGTGCTAGCGCCTTTTTACCTTCAGGGGCCACCCGCAATATTATCGCCGCCGTAATTGACCAAAATATTGCATGTGATAAAGCAATCCCGACCCGACTGACCAGTAATACCTGAAAGCTCCAGGCAAAAACCGACAGTACATGGCTGGCAATAAACACCACGAAAACTGCCAGTAGCAGCCGCTTGCGCTCTAATTTACCGGTCAGCAGCATCAGCGGTAATGACATGGCAGCGACGATCCAAGCGTAAAGCGTCAGCATCCAACCAGTCTCTGCCGTGGTAATAGAAAAGTCTTGAGCAATATCACTCAACAACGCCACAGGGACAAATTCTGTCGTATTCACCACGAACGCACTGATACCCATTAAGATTACTCTAAAATACTGAGTCCGCAGAGAGTCTGTGCCCGCCTCGAGGTTGTGTTTCATAAAATTCAACAAAAAAAGGTGCTGATACCGCACGGTTGGCCCAAAATGGGGATGAAGATTTAGGGTTATGACGACTGAGTCGTACAACAATAGGGATAATATGAGGATGGCGTGGCCAAATACCAAGCCAATAGCTGCCGTTAAAAGAGGGTTACTAGGTATTTTGCTGATAGCAAAACCAAGTGTTCACTATATAGAGTACCCTATAAATAGATAGTTTCTTGTGCAGTTGGGGAAAGTGAAAGTAAGTTAGGCAACAGTCACGTTTCAATCACAGTGTTGTTTTTAGGCTTATTCTATAACAGGAGTGATATTAACAATAATTTATTCTCTTCTCACATAAAACGGGGCTAATATTATCAGAACTGCTTAGTAGCAGCTCGATAACATCAACCCAGTATTGGTTTACTATGTTTACTCAATAAGCACGTCGCTTTAGCCATTAACCCGTATTGCGCAGACCTGCTGCCAAGGCATTGATACTACGGATTAATGGATCTTCAACGTCAAGATCACCATGCTTATCATCGCCTGTCATATCTTGTTGTCTGGCACGTTTTAATAGCTCGATTTGTATATAGTTAATCGGGTCTAAATAAGCATCTCGCCATTGTAGGGAAGCAGCAAGATTTTGCTGGCTAGACAATAAAGACTGCTGATTAAGCAAAGAGTTTAAGCCTGAATAAGTCAGTTGGTGCTCATCGGTTACCGCTGTCATAATCTGGTCGCGTAACGTCTCATCATCACACAATTGGCTATAGGCATGAGCAATACTCATCTCAGATTTGGTAAAGGCCATTTCGATGTTGCTGATAAACACACTGAAAAACGGCCAGCAGTCATTCATTTCCTTCATCAATTCTTCGTCTTCTTTAACACTATGTAAAGCACTACCGACACCATACCAAGCAGGCAGGGTGAAGCGGGCTAACGACCAGCCAAATACCCAAGGAATCGCCCGTAAGGTGGATTTGCTTGGTAAGCCTTTTTTACGATGCGCTGGGCGTGAACCAATATTTAATAAAGAGATTTCTGCCACTGGGGTCGCTTGTGAATAGAACTTATAAAACCCTTCGGTATGGTCAGTAAGTTCGCGATAGCGATGCTCACCGGCATCAGCTAAACGAGCAAACAGCGCTTCATAACTTGGCAGCTCAGGTGGTTGTATCACAAATCTTGAGGAGCAGGCTTTAAGGGTGCCGGTGATGCCCATAGTGAGCTCAAACACAGCGGTATCAGTATTGGCATATTTGGCATAAAGCACTTCGCCTTGTTCGGTCACTTTAATCTGTCCGTGCAAGGTACCCGCTGGTTGCGCCGCGATTGCTTTATGGGTTGACCCGCCACCCCGACTCACTGATCCACCACGGCCATGAAACAAGCGGGTTTTGATACCGTATTGCTCAGCGATATGATTGATAGTCTGCTGTGCACTATAAAGCTGCCATGCAGAGGTAATAATACCGCCATCTTTGGATGAATCTGAATAACCCAGCATGATTTCTTGCGTATTATCCGAGTGTTGTAGCAGGCCGCGATAAAGTGGGTTGTCCAAAACAGCAGGTAAGATCTTGTCGATATTTTTAAGGTCTTCAATGGTTTCAAACAAGGGTGCTACGGGCAAGTCAGCAGACAATTGACCTTGATCATTAATTTTACATAAACCTGCAAAGCGCATTAATAGCAATACTTCTAATATTTGACTGGCGTTATTGGTCATCGAAATAACATAACTACCAAAAGTATCTTGCCCAACCAGTTTACGCAAGGTCGCTACCGAGTTCATCAAGGCCAACTGTTCACGGGTTTTATCGGTTAAGTTGTCGGTATAAATGAGTGGTGTACCGGGCTTTTCAAGCAAGCGCGTGAGCCATTCTCGGCGCTCTATTTCATTAAGCGTTTGATAATCTGGTAAATTAGAAGCGCTGGCAAAAATATCGGCAATGACGTCACCATGATAAGACGACTCTTGGCGAATATCGAGCGCGGCCAAATGAAAGCCACAGGTTTTTACCAGACGAATCGTATCCAGCAATAAGCCTTCTGCATGTGCCGTGTCATGAGTATTCACACTTTGACGGATAATGCGTAAGTCTGCTAACAACGCTTGTGGGTTGGGATAAGCATCTGTTTTAGCCTCGCTATCATTACCCTTGCTCTGAATAAAATTATTAGTAGCTTTGACTTTATTTAGGATTAAAGAAAGTAATCGACGATAAGGCTCATTGCCATAGTCATTGAGATTGTAATTAAATACCCGCTGATCGAGCTCATCATAACTCTTAATTTTTGCATATACTTCGGGTGCGACATCAACCGTCGTATCGCTATGAATAAGCTGGCGACGCAACTTTTTGAGCAGTACTTGATAATGACGTAGCACAGTATCAGCATGCATTAATACGGCAAGTTCTGTGGTCTCAAAAGTCACAAATGGATTGCCATCTCTATCGCCACCTATCCAAGAGCCAAAACTCATAAATGCCGGTAAGGGATAATCTATTAACTCGGGGTAAATCTCGACAATAGCATCTTTAATATTACGATAGACCTTCGGAATGGCATCAAATAAACTGGCGTTAAAATAGTGCAGACCATTATTTATCTCATCATAGACTATAGGTTTACGGGTCCGTACTTCATCAGAGGACCATAATAAATCAATCGTTTGCGCGGTTTGTTCTTTGGCTTGCTCATAAGAGAAACTGTTTTCTGAAAGGTTATTTAAGGCATCATTATGAATAAATAGACTCTGTAAGATATTCATGGTCGTACGGCGGCGCGCTTCAGTGGGATGTGCGGTAAATACCGGCGTAAATTTTAACTGATCAATAAGCTCTTGCATTTGAACCGGCTCAATTTTACGTTCACGACACTCAAGTAGCGTACGACGAAACGATCCCTCCCAACTCTGTTCTGTTTGCATACTTAGGACACGGCGCTGATCACGTAAGTAATTTTCTTCACTTAAATTTGCGAGGAAAAAATAAATAGAAAAGCTGCGTATAACATTCTTTAATGCTTGATTGTCTAAAGAGGCTATGAAGTCGATGAGTTGCTGCTTATGGGCTTCATTAGGCTCACGGCGTTGTTGAATAAAACCTTTGCGCAGTTTTTCAATCGTATGTACCGTTTGTTCACCAGACTGGCGAGAAATCGCTTCGCCTAGGAATGACCCTAATAAGCTGATGCGTTCACGTAATACGTCGTTATCTATAGCCATCCTTGAGCTCCTGATTAACTTAACTGAAAAGTAGTCGTGCCAATTTAGAATAGTATATCTAAAATTATTTGCAACAAAATTTTGGCGGTCTTAAAAAAAGCACAATTTTAATTCTTTTATTTGATTATTTACTAGAGCCTGTTAAACATACAATATTATGGCAAGCTCTTATTTGTAACCGCTATGACTTGAATATCAACACTGGTAGAAATAAGCATGATGATAATTTATCTTATCATGGACTCATGAGAGGATATTAGCTTATTATTAAATACAATGATAAAGGTGCTGATAGGGTGGAGTATAGGTTGTTAAGAAACCATCAAAAATTTATAGCTTCAAGAAGCCATTAAAAAACAATCGAAAAACTATCAGGCTTATAATCCGGAGTCGATGTATTATAATAATCCTAATTGGTTAGGCCGAGCGGCCCCACTTAAATAAATAGTCTCTGATGTAGTTGGAGCAGTTCAAATAGTCATTCCGATCCGCTAAGTTACTTCTACAATATACCTAAGCCAGTATCATGTGTTTTAGTGATAAAGACTGCACAAGTGTATTTACACCGACTCTAATACTTGCTGGCAAGCTTGAGCTAAATAAGGATCAACACTCTCCTGTTTGAGCAACCATTTAAGATAGCCTGCGCCATCAGAATTGGTCGCTAGATCTGCAATAGCGACACCCTTATGTTTACCAAAACTCAAATGTGTAGGTATGCGTGCCATTTGGCTAAATTCATATAAGCTATCTACATCAGTTATGGCATGACCTTGACTATTGGCCAAGTCAATCAAACTACCAAGCACCAGCTGAGTGAAGTAAATATCAGCGATAGCTGTATGCGCATTCCTTGCTTGATTACGCGCGACATCTCGGTGGAAGTAATAGAGTAGAGCGACTAACTTATGGCTATCAAGTGTCGGCAGAAGATGGGTAGCCATTGCAAAAGTGCATATCAACTTAGGTGTGTGAGTCACGCCAGCATTTTTTAGGACCTGCACATCAAAATCAATGTTGTGGCCAACTAAATACTCAACACTACTGGGTAATTTAAAATCTGTATGAGGGGGCGCATCCGCAATATCCTCATCACATATATGCGATGTTGCCATAGACCCTAAAGTAATTTCTTTAAGCGGATTAAAACGCTTAGCTCTCGGATCCTGCAAGACAGCTACCTTGCCACCGTTTATCGCAACAATAGAGTAGGCCGCTTCCGTCATGTGCGGTTCAATTAGTCCTGTCGTTTCTGTGTCCAGTATATAAGTACTCATAATTAGCCTTGGTCGCTTTGACTTGTTATAGGTTTTGGTTTGTTATAGGTTTAATGGTTTATTAAGTAAGTCGTCAAAATTGCCGCTATCCAATCTGCTTTCACATCATAAAATTACTAACATGAATTTTATTCATCTTTAATTTAAGTTAAGTCGTTTTTATTCATGTATTGGTTCAGGTATGATTTATCACATACAGAAATTTGGTTTTATCTCGGATAATTAGGGTAGCAGATCACCATGAGTAAAGAATTTACCTGTTCAATTAAGCGCATTCGTTTTGATGAAAACTATCATCCTGCAGACAGCACACGTCTTACGACTAACTTTGCAAATTTGGCTCGTGGCGAACACCGTCAAGAAAACTTACGCAAAACCTTAAGAATGATAAATAATCGTTTTAACGCGTTGGCGCATTGGGACAACCCGACAGCAGACCGTTATTCTGTCGAAGTGGACATCATTTCTGCAGGTATGGACATTGAAGGCAATGGTAATACGTTCCCGGTAATTGAGACGTTGAAAACAACGATTGTTGACCATAAATATAATACCCGTATTGACGGTATGATTGGCAACAGTTTCTCGTCTTATGTGCGCGATTATGACTTTAGCATATTACTATCAGAACATAGCAATAAAAACTTAGCATCACCAACGCCAGAGCATTTTGGTGATTTACATGGTAAATTGTTTCAATACTTATTGAACTCAGACGCATACAAAGCCAACTTTAATAAAAAACCAGTGATTTGTATCAGTGTTTCAACCAGTAAAACCTATCATCGTACCACCAATCAACATCCTATCTTAGGGGTTGAATACAAACAAGATGACTATTCGTTAACCGATGACTATTTCCACAAAATGGGCTTAACCGTTCGTTACTTCATGGCCGCAAATAGTGCTGCGCCTTTAGCGTTTTATTTTGCGGGCGATTTGCTGAGTGATTACACTGATCTTGAGCTGATCAGTGCTATTAGTACTATGGAAACTTTCCAAAAAATCTATCGCCCTGAAATTTACAATGCCAATTCTACAGCAGGTCAAGTGTATCAACCCAGCTTGAAGTACCAAGATTATTCACTGACTCAAATTGTGTATGATCGTGCCGAGCGCGGTCAGATGGCGGTGACTCAAGGTAAATTTACTGAAGAACAGTTTATCAAGCCCTACCAAGCCATTCTTGAGGAATGGGCTGCAAACTACACTGTCAAAAAACACGCCGCCTAACTGTCCTCAATATAAAAATAAAACATAAAACCAAAATATAAAAGATGAATCAACATGACAACATTATTACCGACACCATTACTGAAACCAACATTATTACCGACATCAACTGCTGGCAGCTTACCGAAACCTTCTTGGCTGGCAGAGCCGGAGACCATTTGGTCACCTTGGAGATTAGAAGGCGAGCAATTGATTGAAGGCAAACAAGATGCTCTACGCTTGTCATTGCAGGAACAAGTGCATGCAGGGCTTGATATTGTTAGTGATGGCGAGCAGACCCGTCAGCATTTTGTGACCACCTTTATTGAACATCTTGATGGTGTAGATTTTGAGAAACGCAAGACCGTAAAAATTCGCGACCGCTATGATGCGAGTGTGCCGTCAGTGGTTGGTGCGGTGAGCCGTCAAAAGCCTGTGTTTGTTGAAGATGCTACCTTTTTACGTCAGCAAACCAAACAGCCTATCAAATGGGCACTGCCAGGCCCGATGACGATGATTGATACGCTATATGATGGTCATTATAAAAGCCGTGAAAAATTGGCTTGGGAATTTGCTATCATACTCAATCAAGAAGCGAGAGAACTAGAAGCGGCTGGTGTTAATATTATCCAATTCGATGAACCGGCCTTTAATGTGTTCTTTGATGACGTGAACGACTGGGGTATTGCCACTTTAGAGCGTGCCATCGAAGGTCTAAAATGTGAAACGGCGGTCCATATTTGCTACGGCTATGGCATCAAGGCCAACACCGATTGGAAAAAGTCACTGGGTTCAGAGTGGCGCCAATATGAAAAAGCGTTTCCTAAACTGCAACAATCTAAGATTGATATCATCTCACTCGAATGTCAAAACTCACGGGTGCCCATGGATTTGCTTGAATTGATTCGCGGTAAAAAAGTAATGGTCGGTGCCATTGATGTGGCAACCAATGATATCGAGACCCCTGAAGAAGTGGCAAATACACTACGCAAAGCACTGCAATTCGTTGATGCTGACAAGCTCTATCCTTCGACCAACTGTGGCATGGCACCTTTGTCTCGTCAAGTTGCACGTGGTAAGCTGAATGCTTTAAGTGCAGGCGCCCAAATCGTTCGTAAAGAATTGACTGCCTAGCACTTATCAATGCACTTACCGATCTCAAGAGATGTGACCGGTTACTGCGTTCGGTTTGATTGAACACATTTGATTAGACCATCAAGTCGCCCTAGCTTCATCTAGAAACAAACGATAATCAAATTTAGGATTGCAGCAATGATTAAAGATATGATTGAAGCAACTGACTTTAGAAATGCAATGTCTTTGTTAACGACCGCGGTCAATGTGGTCACCACACAAGGCACCTCTGGTGCTCATGGGTTTACGGCATCTGCGGTCTGCAGCGTCACAGACACACCGCCAACCTTGCTGGTCTGTATGAATCATACAGCTCGATCACATGCCCACTTTATCGACAATAAAATTTTAAGTGTCAATGTGCTAGGCGCACAGCATGAACCTATATCCAATGCATTTGCATCGAAATTAGATTCAGAAGAGCGTTTTAAACACGGATCTTGGACTGAATTAGCAACAGGCGCTCCTGTTCTAGAAGATGCGTTGGTGAGTTTTGATTGTGAGATTGAACACGTTCAGGAAGTTGGCACGCATAGTATTTTTATGTGTCGTGTTGTCGCCATCAAGCATTCTGAACAGCAGGGCGGACAAGAGGACAGTCTGGTTTATTTTAACCGTGCTTATCATCAAGTGGGTCAAGGGCAATTTGCTTAAGTTATGAGAAGCGTTAAAAAATTGTACTGCTAGAAAATTATAAATTTTCTCTTGCACTAGGATAAAGGTCTCCCAGATCTTTATTTTTTCCCAGCTCATAACTTTGCAAGGGAAATTCTTTAAATAGAATTTCCGTATACTATGACACTTACCAAGTTCTAACGTTTAACTAAAAACTTGATTAAAAACCCAGCCCACGCCAATAAAATCAGACTATGCGTTAAGTATCCCGTGGAACTAATCATTTCCTTAATATATGTTGCATACTTAACCGTATCCCCGAACAACTAGATTGTATTATCCATGATTATAAAAATGCTGAAGACCTTGCTGAAGGCATTAATGATAACCAAGACCTTCAAAATTCTGTAAGGTTTCATAATAGACCGATTACAGAGAAGAAAAGCTAGACGCATACGATCATTTGATAAAAACTTAAAAAGCCAGACAATAGAAATATTATCTGGCTTTAGCTGATAAGACATTTTCTTTTATACTTTTATACTCAGTAGTTCAGCTAGATGTTGATCCAATTCATTAAGGTAGCTTTGATCAAAGCCAAATAAGCCTAAATGTCCAGTGACAGTATGCAACTCTCTTAATTCACTATTTGGAGTCAATGCTTGCTCAGCTGCACAATCCGCTGTTGGGAAAAACATATCATGGTCTATCGGCATTACGAAGGTTTTTGCGGTAATACGACCCAGTGCTGCTTTAAGATCACCATCAGTATTCCGAGCAACATCACCACGTTGCCACTTCCAAGCCATTGTCAAAAGAGCATTGGGATCCATCATTCGAAATATAGTACGCAAAAACCCTTCTTGAAATTCTTCAAAAGAATTATAACCTTGTCCCTCAATTAGAGGTTGAATGCTACGCCAATATTCTGTTTTCCAGAAGTCAGTCGAAAGACCCATCACTGCCCAAAGGTCAGCGTGACGCTCTAGCCCATCCGATACTTCAGTATGTGAGCTATACTCACCATCAGCAAAACCAGGGTCGCTAGTAATAGCATCCATCAATGTCTGCGCAAAAATGAAGTCGTGTGGCGTATTTTGAGCAGTACTAGCAATAGGGGCTGCCCTCAGTACCCGCTCAGGGAATCGAACAGCCCATTCCCAAGTTTGCTGTGCCCCCATTGAACCACCAACAACTAACGCTAGCTTATCAATATCAAAAACTTCTCGTAGTAGTTTTTCCTGCGCACGAACGTCGTCACTGATACGCACTTTTGGAAAGCGAGACATAGCAATAAGCTTATCTTGAGTGTTGTGAGGCGACGTTGAGAGACCGTTACCGATTTGGTTGACCACGATAATAAAGTACTTTTCTGGATCTAAAGCACAGCCATGACCAATATAAGCCTGCTCCCAAACACTGTGCGTCCCAGCGAACCAGGTTGGAATGAGAATAGCATTGCTTTTATCCACGTTCAAAGACCCGTAAGTTGCAACTGCAAGCTCTAGATCGGGAATAACAGTTCCTTCCTCAAGCTCGAATGGTCCTATCGAGTATAAGTCATACCTTCCTTGTACTTCCTGCGTATAAAACGGATTGTCTAATAGCATTATGTCCCTCTCCTTTTTTGATCGATTTCCCTATCATTTTTCAGACTTTTACAGCCTGACTGGACTACTAATACTATCATTAAGAATTAGAACCACCTAATCTGGTACTCTAGGTTTTGTTTAACTTTATCAAAGTTGAGTCTACGTTTTGCTCAGCATGGCTCAAAGGTTGGCAGTGCTGAGCCGCTAAAAAAAGTAAATTTGTTTGATACCATGATATACATGGATAGCATGAACGATATTTGAAAAATATATCGCCAGTAAAACTACCGTTTCTTAGGTTTCGTGAACTAGGCTTTAACGGTAGTAATCATTTCTAGTCATAATAGATATTATGGTTAGCGCCCTGATAAAGGCTTCGTGAGTAATCAAGACACCTCTGAACGAGTAAGTCAGTGGGCATATCAGATGGCAATTGAAAATAACGACCTTGTCTGGACGCCGCCCAAACAACTAAAAGTAATCAGTAAACTAACAACCCCCAAAACATTAATCTTATGACGGTCATTAATAACAGGCTTAATTATTATCAAATCAATGCCAATGAATATGCTAAGGCTACTTCTTTTTGATAGGATTCAAGTCAGGACTGTAAGGTAGTGAGCTTTGATAAATACTCTTGAAGATGGTCTATTTCATTATATCTATCATAGCTACGAACTCTCAAAACTGTCTATTATTTCCTAGGTATTAGCTGTCAATCATTTGTTTATGTTACTATTCTCTCTTTGTAAGTTACAGATTGTAATTATGGATATGGACTGCTGTCATAGATATTTTTCGATGTAAATATTTACCATGGGATTGAGCTAACTCTAATCTGGATATAGCAGGTCGAATAGTAAAACTTTCAATCTTTTCTTTGATGCATATAGGTGGTATTGATGGATTTGTTAGGTTTAGCGCAACTTTCGCAAAAGTTCTTTGTTTTGCCATTATCAATGCTTATTTTTGTTTTGGTTATCGGTATTATATTTTGGTGGTTTTATACAAGACCAGCTAAATCACTGAGTAATAAGCTGTCACAATTAGTTAATGATATCGACAAGCTTAATGAAGGATCTAATGTTGATAAAGACTCGTTGGACGCCAATTTTGTAGATAACCCTTCTTTAGAGCAAGCTTGGAAAAACTATAAAAAGACCTTTCATGATATTTATGAAACGGAAGATGGTGAAGCTAATATAGTTCATTCTCGGGCAACGGTACCAAGTGATGTATTTTTCACGGAATCCATCATTGTGGATATTCCATTAAAAGTAGATTTTTATAAGCATTTGCCAGGTCTGATTACTGGTATTGGTATTATTGCGACTTTCGCAGGTCTATTGATGGGATTATGGGCGTTCGACCCTGCGGGTGACCCTGATAAGGTTCAAGACAGTCTGGCTTTGTTACTAACAGGGGTTGCAGAAGCCTTTATGGCATCTGCGTTGGCTATCACCACCGCAATGCTGATTACTTGGCGTGAAAAGTCATGGCTTAGACAGTGTTATGCGCAATTACAACGTTTAAATACCGCCATTGATAATGCCTTTACTGCCGATGACAGTGGTGAGGAATACTTAGCCAAATTACTCAAATCATCGCAAGCCAATGAGGCTAATGCTCGACAGCTTAAAGATAGTCTGGTTAATGATTTAAAAACCATGATGACTAACTTGATTGAAGAGAATAAAAGAAATCAAGCTGCTTTTGCTTCACAACTCAGTGAGTCTTATGCTCAAGTAGGCGCATCAACGGCAACTCAGATTGGTGAATCTATTAAAAGCACATTACAAGAGCCTTTAGATAAAATCGCCTCAAGCGTGCAGCAGGTCAGCGGTGATCAAGGTTCGGCTGTGCAAGAGCTTATGACTGATGTGCTAACTGCATTCATGAGTAAGCTGGAAACGACGTTTGGCGGTCAAATGACAGGTATGAGTGAGATGATGACTCAGTCTGTCACTGCAATGCGTGAGATGCAGTCAGGTTTCTCCCAATTAATTACTGATATGCAAACCAACAGTGAAGTCTCAACTAAAACGTTAGAGACCCAAATGGCGGCAATGATGGAGGACATTCATCAAAAGCAAAATGAGATGTCTACCCAAATGAACGAAATGGTAGAGAATCTATCTGCGGGTTCGGCTAAAATTGGTGATCAAGGGTTATATGCTGTTGAGCAGTTAAACAGTAAGGTTTCAGAGCTTGTATCAGGTTTAGGTACTTCAATGTCAGACCTGCTATCAAATGTCGCAGAGCAACGTATCGAGCAGGATCGCCAAATATCAGATAATCAACAAAAATTGCATGAGCAGTCCTCTGTATTGATTGATAACTTAGGCAGTGAAATTAAAGAGTTGATTGTTCATAGTCAAAATGCGGTTCAGAGTCATAAAGAAAATATCCAAAAACTATCTCAAGTGACTACTGATAGCATCACTGGTATGAATAGTGGTG
This sequence comes from Psychrobacter sp. PL15, assembly GCF_035984995.1. Classification (NCBI taxonomy): domain Bacteria; kingdom Pseudomonadati; phylum Pseudomonadota; class Gammaproteobacteria; order Moraxellales; family Moraxellaceae; genus Psychrobacter; species Psychrobacter sp. PL15. Next base: position 60,029 of record NZ_JAXCIB010000010.1, on the reverse strand, counting down.
CGGAAAAAATGCGTATAGCTTCTGAACAGTTTACGACGGCTGGCAGCTCACTAATCACAGTGACTGGTAAAACCTCAGAGCTCATTGCACAGGTTAATACGACGTCAACCAATATGACCAGTGCCAGCAGTAACCTTATTGAGTTAATAAGAGATTATAAGAACTCTCAAAACAGCGTTAATCTTGCAATTGAAACACTAGAAAGTCTCATTCAGCAGTCAAAGTCTGAAGCTAGCATGAGTAGTCAAATGCTTAATGATATGAAGAATATGACGACAGCTCTAAACCAAGTCAAGATGGAAATGCAAGAATATTTAGCAGAGGTTAGTGATGTTCTAGTGAAGAGTTTTGATAGCTTTGGTACTTCCGTTGAAAGTAGTCTAAATCATTCGTTAGTGTCTTTTGACAACACACTTGATCAAGCCGTTAAACGCCTTGCAACCGGTGTTGAGGGTCTAGGAAATGTGGTTGAAGACCTTGAAGACCTTACGCAAAAAAATAGACGCTAATTCGGGAGTGTATCGATAATGATTGGTAATAGGTACGCTAAGAAGCCTCGTTCAAAGGATGAGGGTGAAAAGCCTTTTTGGATCTCATTTGCTGACTTAATGACAGCTCTCATGACACTGTTTTTAGTCGTGATGGCAGTATCATTAATGGTGGTTACTAAGAAAATTAACGAAGCAACACAAGCGGAGAAAGAGCGGAGTTCAGAGGTCTTAGATATTTGTACTAGTATTAAAGACGACCCTACTTTAAAGAATCAGCTCATCACCGTAGACTGTAAAGAGAACCGTATAAATTTTGGTGAAGCAGGCCGTTTTGGGTACAATGATTACCGCTTAAATTCAGAGGGTATAAAGGCTTTAAGTGCTTTGGTCCCTGTTGTCTTGGAAGCTGCCAATAGTGAAAACGGCAAAAAATGGTTTAAACAGATTGTGATTGAGGGCTTTACAGATACCGATGGATCATATTTATATAACTTGAATTTGAGTCTACGCCGTTCGGAGTGGGTGATGTGTAGCTTATTGGATCCTACATTCAATCAAGAAATTACCTTAACTGACGCGCAAAAAAATCAAATCAAACAGCTATTTTTGGCTGGTGGCGTCTCATTCAATGCGGCAAAAGACAGTAAAGAAGCTTCACGTCGTGTAGAACTAAGGATGCAGTTTTATGGTTTAAAAGAAAAAGATAATGCTGAGGCGCAGCCGATTTTCGTCTCTGCCCCTATTGAAACCTGTCAGCTGGCAAGGTGAATGTGATGAGTATCGCTATTTTAAAGCAAAGGTTAAATCAGAGTGTCGATAATTTCTCTGAGCCTGCCCAAATACATAATAAATTTGTCAAACCGAACAAGTTAATTAAGACATTAGAGCTCATTGAACGTAAGTTTGATGATATGGAGAGTATTCAGCCTATCGAAGAAAAAATTGTTAACTCAATTTTAAAATTAGAAAAGCAGGGTAAAGACTATCTCACAAAACGCGATTGGAAGAACCTAGCTTGGTCACTCAGTAAGAAGTTGCTAAGTTATGAGGACAAAATACTGTTCACTTTCAAAGGTAGCGAGCTCATTGAACAATTTAATAAAATGGATCCTGAGCTGCTAAAGGTTGTTTATTTCCCTCTACTTTATAGTTATTTTGCAGTAGAACAAGATGAGATAAATAAACGGCCCAACAACTGGGTTCAGCTCAGAAACATCTTAAGTACTAATCGCTCTACGTTATTTCAAGCCACTCTCAGGCCTAAAAAATGGCTTACCACGTTAACTGATCATCCTGAAGTGCTCTCGCTAGATCCTTCCAAAAGATTTATTCGTGACTTTTTACACAATAGCGATGACAGCAGAGTGAGTAGTCAGTTAGAAAGCTTAAGCATTGCCCCTAATAGCTGGTTTTGGGATAGCTTGGTAAGCTCATCTATCAAGTCAGTCAAGACAATGAAGGAAGATGACTACTTTAAGGTGATACCGCGTTTCTTACTTCTCCTCGAAAAGAATCCAATTTATACTACAGCTATTTTAACGGCTTTACTTGAACGTTATGCTTCTACTTCAAAACGCACACTTGTGCACGAAGCTTTAAAGAGTGTTTGTTTGACGCAATGGGGTAACCCGCAATACGACTCATCAGCAGGTTGGCGGAATGTCGGTTCAGATACTAGAAAAATGGTGGTTCAGTGGTTTGTAAGAGCAGATTTAGAAAGCTTTTTTACCGTTTTTAGTGGTGGCGCCGATATTCGAAGATTTAATTACTGGATGAGGTTTCTTAAGCAAGTAACGCTCTCAGAAATATTCTTAAATGATCAGGCAATGCTTTATCCAACAGCACAACAAGCAGAGTTTAAAAAAAATAATTTGGGAAGGTTTAAAAGGATTGCTGGTAAAAGCAATGCTGCAAATGCCTTTATGATTAAAATAGGTGGGTTTTATATAGTAGAGTTCTCTGAAATGAATAATGCAACTTATTTTTATCGCCAAATACCATATTCTTCATTTCAGGAAAAAACACATAAGGTTGATATTACCAGTTTGAAATCGACTTCCCGAGCTGAGTTTTACTTGTCTCATCAGAGTGTTTGGGAAAAGTCTTTCGATCGAAGATTACAAGGTTTAGGAATATTTCCAGATTAAAATTATAGAGTATCTTTAATGAAACTAGCATTTTGGAAGAAAAATAAGAGTACTGAGCCTTCGAGTACTGAAAATTCAGTAGAGGGTATTGATCCTTTACCGCTGCAATATGATGACATGGGCTTAAAGCACTGCTATACAGCTGTGGCTAAAACTGATGCAGATTTCTATTGGGAGAGTTTATCTGATGAGGAGGTTGCCTATCAGTCAGATGATGACTATATCTTACCATGGGAAGAGCTTTTTCAGATTAAACAAGATCCTGATCACAGTGATGTCATTAATTTACTTAACTTACCGTTATCAAATAATTTATACCCAGTCATCCGTAGTGAAAATAGTATAAGTGATTCTGATTTTCAAATTATTTTGGATGGTTGGTGTGATAAAAATAAGGTTAAGTTTAAAGGCTCAGTCAAACGAACAGGCGCAATCATTAGTCTTGCTAGTAAAGACTATTTATTGAATGAAAGCGCTTGGAAGTTATTAGAGAAAATTAAAGAGTTCTCTCGTATTACGGATAAAGATAAATCAACAAATCAAAAATATTGGGCGCAAATACGTGGTTTAGCAAATAAAAGTGAAGCGAACTTAGATGAGTTCCTACGTAAAACAATCGTACTGGCCCCAGATGAGCTCCAACTTAATCTTCGTAAAAACTTAGTTAGTTCAGAGTCAGTGGTAGAGGTGCAGCCTGATTTTAAAGACTCGCCCTCAAATTGGCTACAAACTTTTGATAAGTATAATGAAGTGCAAGATGAATATACAATCAGCTTACCAGAAGGTGGTTTGGCACACGTTATCATCGAGCCGCAAGTTAAAAGTGTACTAAATGAAATTAAGAAGATGCCAAATCGTCGGATAACTGGTGAGCGTGCACAGACTTTTTTACATAATCCTTTTGCTCAGTTAGGGGAGGATGCGATAGAGGTTATATCTCCAGAGGGCTTCGAGCAATCAAAAGAAGAGGCAGAAATCTATAGCTACCGTTTGCTAGTAGATAAAGCCTATGATGAAGCATCGCATTTTAGTTCCGCTCAGTTAACGTTGCATGAAAACTCAAGTAGAGCACAAGACCCTGTTCTTTTAGAGCTTTCAAATCTAGCGCAAGCCCAACACTTTATTGCTACTTATGAGCGATCATCACCTGTGTTCCTATGGGCAGGTTACAGTATAGATAGAACCAACTACTTAGAAAATCAAGTAGAAGAGCTGAAAAGTGATCTAGAAAAAATTCAACAGTATGATGATGAGTTGCAAGCTAAAACAGTGCTAGATTTAAGCAACTACAGCGATAGAGTGATAGGGATTGGTGAAGCTGAAAAACTGAGCTCTGAAGCAATTCAAAAAGATAGTGGTGAATCCGAATGGTTACCACAGAATCTTATAGATGAGTCAGCCGACTTATCTCAATTTACTTCTGATAATAATGATGCCACTACTGAACTACTTGAGCAACGTATCCAGCATGCAGAGGCAGAAGGGGAGAGCTTTGTTCTACATCCGGACAGCAACGCCTCTATTCCATTAGATGATGCAAAAAAATTACTTGATGAACTGCGTGATTCAAAGAGTGGAGACTCAGCTGAAAACGACGTAGAGCAAGAGCAGCCAGAAGCTGATGAAACAAAGAAAAAATCTACCTTATTGATTGCTAATAATATCGATGAGGCAGACTTTACTAAAAAGCGATCTGAGACTCTGACTTTCGATGAAAGTAATCGCCCTCAGGCCAGGTTGCCATCAAGTTTTAGAAGCCAAGAATTTAGTCTAAAAAAGCATCAAGAGTACGGTATCGCTTGGCTACAAAACCTATATCAGTATGCGCCAATTCAGATAAGCGGCTGCTTGTTAGCGGATGATATGGGATTAGGGAAAACTTTGCAGTTACTTTGTTTTATTGGTGAATACTTAGAAACTACAGAAGATAAAAAGCCTGCATTAGTCGTAGCGCCAGTTTCTTTATTGGAGAACTGGGAGGCTGAAATCAATAGGTTTTTTAGCGCAAAATTTGGCAAGGTTCTAAGCTTGTATGGAGATAACTTAAAACAGCGAAAAATACCGAAGCACTTAATATCTTCTCAATTAAGAAATGATTATGGAATAACGAATCTACTTGAAGAAAATTGGTTAGGTGGTGCAGATATCGTATTGACTACTTATGAAACAATGCGAGACCTTGAGTTTTCTTTAGGAAGGGTAGATTGGAGTGTGATGATATGCGATGAAGCACAAAAAATAAAGGTGCCCACTGCAATGGTTACTAAAGCTGCTAAAGCTCAAAAAGCAGACTTTAAAATCGCTTGTACAGGCACGCCTGTAGAAAACTCACTTGTTGATCTATGGTGCTTATTTGATTTCATTCAAGAAAATCTAATGGGTTCGCTTAGTGAATTTAATAAAGAGTATCGACGTCCTATTGAAAAGAAAGACGATGAAGACAATGCGATAATAGATTACCTTCGTCAATTGATTGAGCCACAAGTATTAAGACGTATGAAGCATGATGTCGCTGAGTTGCCAGCAAAACACGAAATTAATGATTGTAAAAATATTAAAATATCAACGTTGCAACGCACACTATATAAACAAGTATCAAATGATTATAGAAGTTTATCTGAGCAAGGCCACAAAGGCGTTATGTTAAAAGCACTACATGATATGCGAATGATTTGTGCTCATCCCCTGAATTTGCAAGAACAAGCGACTATTAAAGATTCACCTAAAGCCGAATGGTTAATAAAGACTTTAGAGAGTATAAAACAAAAAGATGAGAAGGTTATCATTTTTACTGAGTTCAGGGCTATTCAAGTGTTCTTAAAACGCCTTCTCCTTGAGCGATTTGGATTAAACGTTACTACAGTAAACGGGGATTCCAACACTAACAGTAGAGTAGGCTTAACTCGACAAGGTATTATTGATAAGTTCCAAGAAATGGATGGTTTCAACGTGATTATATTATCTACGGTGGCAGTGGGCTTTGGGGTGAATATCCAAAAAGCGAATCATGTGATTCATTATACACGTAGTTGGAACCCAGCTAAGGAAGACCAAGCAACTGATAGAGCCTATCGAATTGGGCAAGATAAAGAGGTTTTTGTTTATTACCCATCTATTGCAGCAGATGATTTTGATACTTTTGAGATTAAATTGGACAAGCTATTATCAAGCAAACGTAGTTTAGCTGATGATATGTTAAAACCAGAAGTGGATCTTAAACAAGAGTTGATTCAGTCGATTTATTAAGTAGGTTTTTCAAAAATAAAGCCTCTAAAATCTGTGTATCGATATGTTTATAAGTCAACAGCTCCGCATTGGAAAGACCAAGGTTTAGAAAAAATCGTTCTGTGCTGCATCCAATGTTTATTTCTCTCTTTTAGAGTAGTTTATAACAGAACTATTAGAGCTACGTTAGAGGCTCAGTATTAACTACATAGTTAGGTTTATACTGTTGTGGCATCATTAAATTGGACTGTGTTTAAGAGAAGATATTTGATAAATAGAAAAGCCAGACAACTTAAGCTATCTGACTTTTTTGACGGTTAATACTAATTTGTTTTCTTTATCTGTCCGTCACAAAGTGTACTCACATATTGCGCATAACCAACCATCTTTTGCGCACATATAAGAGATAGCTGCCAATACTTTAAGCGGATAAGCATAACCGCAGTATTCACATACAGCATTATCTAAGTCGCCTTACCACCAACACTATCCAAAAATTGATTGACAGTTTCTGATGCACCCGATGGAAGATTCTCATTAACATCGAGTTGTTCCAATGCTTTCAGGTTGGTAATGTTATTGGGCAAACTTTGCAGACCATTTTGATAGAGTACAAGGCTTTTTAATCGATTTAGATTGCCTATAGAACTTGGCAGGGTTTTGAAATCAGAAGCACGTACTTCTAATTTTGTAAGGTTTGTTAAATTTCCGATACTATCAGGCAAAGCCTTCAAATCTTCATTAGCATACAGCTCAATGCTTCTGAGCTTGCTTAGACTACCAATAGAGTATGGTAAGTGTTGAACCTGCGTTCCCCTCATATCAAAACTGGTAAGCGATGATAGATTGCCGAGTTCATCAGGAAATCTCTTTAAGCTTTTTGAAAAGATATTGAGCGATTTAAGATTTTTTAGTTTACATAGTACCTTTGGGAATTCAGTGAAAGCGCACTTCATATAAACTAGCGTCTCTAGGTTATCTAGTTGAGCAATTTCCTTTGGTAGCTCGTTAAAACCTCTTAATCTCAGGTATTTTAGGTTTTTTAAATTGCCGATAGCAGTTGGTAACGGCTCAGTGGACTCACTTTCGCTTTGTAATACTGATTTATTATCAATATAGCTATAACTAGTAGATTTTCCATACCCTAAATCAAGTCTTTCGAGCAGACGTAATGCTTCAGGGTCACGAGGAACAGTGCTGTCAAGGCTACCATACATATTATGGTTATCCATCCAGTCCCATATCTCCGTCATCCAGTCTTCAACGCCCGTATCTTGATTACGAGTAGTGTTGTCATCTTGGTTGGTTTTATCGCTATATGCTGTCATAAGGTTACCTTTTAATAATCGTTAAATGAGGTGAATACATTCAAATTCTTAGCTGGTGTTATTGCTATACGTCAAACTTAAGAGTCGTTGGGCACAGTAATAAAACCAAGGTAAGCCATATTCTTAGTGTAGCTTGGACTATCAGTGACTGAGACTGATAAAGATTTATTAAGCTTACTGGAGGAGTTTTTGAAAGAGGGCTTATTGAAAAAAGCGGAATAACGAAAAAGTCTCATAAGACTCAGTAGCCGAGTATGAGTAGAATAATTGAGAAGTATAAAGTTTGGAATCAATTGACTAGAAGTAGTCATAAAGAAATCTCCTATTGCTCTGTCTGTGCCAAATTGAAACGACACAGTCACCTTACAGAGCGAAAAGGAGTTGTGCGTTTTACCAGTCTTTGTTTTTCATCGCGCTGGAAGTAGCCTTAAACCCACGATGTTTTTTTATCATAACAAGCTGTTTATCATTTGTCAAAGAAGGTTGTCGTACTCTCTCAGGATGTTAAGTTTCCGACAATACCGAGGTGGCTCTCTGTGAAGTAATGAATTACTTCAGCCTTATTAAGCCTATGATGTAGGGGCAGCGACCCTCGACAGGTGCCAATCCTCATCCAAAGAATATCGCCTGTGTAGATAATGACTTTTGATGAAGTAGAGCATACAAATTAGGTTAGCAGCAAAAGTAAGTAGTGATATAATGCCGCGATAATCGATATTTTATGAAGGGTTTACATTATGGCTCGTACAGCTAGCGCATTACACATTTTAGTAAAACACAAAGAAGTGGCTGAGGACATTATTGCCAAGCTTAAAAAAGGTGCCCAGTTTGATGTGTTGGCTAAGAAACACTCAACCTGCCCATCAGGTAAAAAAGGCGGCAATTTAGGTGAGTTTAAACAAGGCCAAATGGTACCAGCATTTGATAAAGTCTGCTTCAGCGGCGAACTCTTCACCCCGCATTTAGTGAAAACCAAATTTGGCTGGCATGTGGTTAAAGTGCTTTATAGGACGTAAGAGTTAGAGTCGAAGCTTTTATTTTCTTTATATATCCGCCACAAAGCATTTTCACATACTGCACAAAACTAACTGTGTTTTGAACTTATATAAGAAATATCTGCAGGTAACTCAATCGGACCAATATAGACGCAGCACTTACATAGTAAATCGTTCAAGTAGGCATAACACTGAGGGCTCGTTTTAATTAGTAATTGAGCATTAATCTCATACTGTTTGCAAAGCGCCTGTACGTGTTTAATAAAGCTACCTTGACTATCGTATGCTCAGTAATCCTTACATATTCTTATACCGCGCGCGTTATGCGTCATATTGAGTTGCAGCTTTACACACACAACATGCTTCCGTTAATAGTAACAACCAGGTTGCGGTAATCGTTTATGAAGCTCACTTTGGAGCTTGTTGCTCGTATCTTTCACAAGTTAGCGGTTTTGAGTATTCAGTTGCTTTTGTATGCATACCTGCAGTGTCATATAATTATAAAAGCAAGTCTTAATGCCTAAAAAGCGTGCTAGATCTGAGCCAGGCTGAATGTAGAGCTTACAAATTAGCGTATTGGCAATAGCACTAGCATCTCTACTAATAGTGCTATTAGGCTTAAATTCAGCAAATAGTCTTTTATAATTATAATTAGTGATCTTCACAACGGTATTCCTTATCTATTCGTTTATGCTTGATAAGTTCGTCGCGTTTTGATCACGCTATGAATAATTTCAAAAGTGTTAAATGAGAAGAAAAAGTAGCGAGAATGGAATTTTTTTGCATCACTATTCTTAATAGGTGAAATTTTAGATTGGGTTCGTTTGTATAAAACCGCTATAACCCCCAAAATTAAGACAAAAAAAAGCCTCACTTCTTATAGTAAGAAGTGAGGCTTTTTGCTCTTGACGAGCCATATTTGGAGCGGGAAAAGAGATTCGAACTCTCGACCCCAACCTTGGCAAGGTTATGCTCTACCACTGAGCTATTCCCGCTGAATTATCAAATAGTTATAATTAGCAAGTAACTATCGTCTAGATGATGATGGCGTATTATACGCAGTTTTTATGACCTGTCAACAGCCACTATGCAAAAAACTAAAATTTAGCAAAATAGGCATGTCATCCTGCTATGAATGTATGATATAACAGATTGTTATAATAGGTATTCCAAAAGCTTTGAATCTAATAAGTAAGCTGAAATACTCTTTTATAATGACTCCCCATCACAGTTATAACGATGACTATTTATAACAATAAGCCTTAAGGATAAGCAATATGAGCCAAGAATACACTATCGCTGATTATTTATTTGAGCGTATCGCTGAGGCGGGCGCGACTGAAGTATTTGGTGTGCCTGGTGATTTTAACTTAACATTTTTAGATAACATCATTGCTTCTGATAAGCTACGCTGGGTAGGCAATACCAACGAGCTGAACGCAGGCTACGCTGCAGACGGTTATGCGCGTGAGCGCGGTTTTGCTGCGATGGTGACGACTTTTGGCGTAGGGGAGCTGTCTGCAATTAACGCTACTGCTGGCTCTTATGCTGAATATGCCCCGGTATTGCATGTGGTTGGGGCACCTGCTATGGCGCAACAGGCGAGCAAGCGCCGGATCCATCACTCGCTTGGTGACGGCGTGTTCAATCACTTTATCAAGATGGTAGAGCCAGTGACTGTGGCGCGTGCGCAAATCACTTCTGAAAATGCGGCCTCTGAGATAGATCGAGTGATTCGTATGGTGCTTAAAAAACACCGTCCAGGCTATCTGATGCTATCACCCGATGTAGCGCGTCTGCCCATTTATCCGCCGACAACTAAGCTCATTGATAGTACAGAGGATATTACCAGTCAAGCGGCCTTAGTCGACTTTAAGCAGGCGCTGATAGAGTTTTTACCGAATAAGACCACGACCTTGATGGCCGATTTAATGGTGCATCGTCTGGGACTACAAAACCAGCTTAAGGCTTTAATAGCCGACACTGAGATCCCCTATACGACGTTATCGTGGGGCAAGACCTTGCTGGATGAACATAGTGAACGTTGGGCAGGCACTTATGCTGGCGTGGCGTCACGTCCAGTGGTCAAAGATGCAGTTGAGAACTGTGAATGTTTGATTAAGATTGGGGTGCAATATACCGATACCACTACTGCTGGCTTTAGCCAAGACATTAATGAAGAGGTCGTGGTTGATTTGCATTACGAGCGCGCGACTATCAGTGGTCGGAACTTTGCGCCAATCGCGCTGAAAGATGCCTTGCAAGCGCTGCATGAAGTAATGACTTCTGGGATTAATATTGTGCCAAAGCCGTTATGTAAAAAGATAGAGCCGCATCAGCAAAAGGGTAAGGATGACGAGCCTATCCGTCAAGATGACTTATGGCATATTATTGCTGATCGCCTAGACCATAATAATCTGGTATTTGCGGAACAAGGCACCGCTTATTTCGGTATTAGCGATGTCCGTTTACCAGAAGGCGTGACTTGCTACGGACAACCCATGTGGGGCTCAATCGGTTATACCTTGCCTGCGAGTCTAGGCGGCGCTATTGCCTCTCCAGATAAGCGTAGTGTGCTACTGATTGGCGACGGTTCAGCCTTACTGACTATTCAAGAGATAGCCGTCATGATTCAAGAGCGTATTAATCCAGTTATTGTGCTGATTAACAATGATGGCTATACCGTTGAGCGCGCCATTCATGGTGAAAACCAACGTTATAACGACATCCCTAAGTGTAATTGGCAACTGATGCCGCAAGCATTTGGTGGTAATGAGGACAATACTCTACTGCTTAAGGTGGAAACAGCGGGCGAGTTAAAAGCCGCTCTGCTAAAGGCAGCAGCCACTACAGATAAAATGGTCATGCTAGAGGTGATCGCGGACAAACACGATATTCCGCCTTTATTGGCTGATATCAGTGCTGCATTGAAACCCTCCAAGGCCTAAAAGTTCTCGCATATTCTTACTGATAGGATTGTAAGCTGCCCATAAAATGTTAGATAGCAAAAAGCCCCGCTCAAACATCAAAGTTAGAGCGGGGCTTTTTATGTAAAAATAACTAAGCGCTGCAGACGGTTGGGATTTTACTTAAAAGTGGAATTTAACCAAGGCACTAGGCGCACTTTGTGTCTCGTCAGAACCGAATTTGTTTTTCCAGTAACTGTATTCCATGCCCACTTCTAAGCGATTATCAATACCCAATACTTTTTGTAGGTTATATTTTATTTGTGGATTGATATGAATGTTGTCTTTAATTTTATCGTTTTCACTGTTAAAAGAGTAATCAATATAACCGTCGATGACAAAGTTATTCTTCTCCCAACCATAGGTTAAGGTGATTTGTTGGTCATCTGAATTATTTTGGCTGTTAAATGCCTGGTATATAGAGGCAGACGCGTATTTCATATTCGGAATCGGTAAGTTCAGATCTGCACCGACGCCCACTAAATAGTTGTCTTGACTAAAGCCTTTGCCGTTTGAGCCAAACTCATACTGACCTGCCAAGTTAACTTGTTTGATAAGGCCAGTATCAAAGGTTGCAAGCTTAAGCTTAGGGGCAAGCTCACCATACGTTTCTTTAAACTCTTTAGTACCAATAACGTCTCCTTCATCATTTTTTAAATCATAATCATCGCCTTGGATACGATCAACGAAGAAGAATACGCCGCCCCAAGTATGAGTGGAAGCATGCTCTAGGGTCATGACCTTAAGAGTATTATCATCTAGATTAGGGGTTAATTTAAAGTTATCACCATATAGTCCAGTGATGCTGGTACCACCAAACAGCATTTTAGCGTGAGCACCAGTAGTCATGGTGCCTAAAGCAATGATAGCAACGGCGGCAGTGGTTAATGGCTTCATATAAGCCAGCTTAGCTTTAAATGATTTGGTAGAAGGTGGCAGGCTAGTAAGTAGATTTAAATGCACAGTAAAACTCCCTTTTGTACAGTCATTATATTCCCTAAAGTCGTAGCTATAGTGTCAGGTAAAAACTGGTTTTAACATCCTGTAAAAACGCGTCAGTACCATTAGGGAAAAACAGGTTTGGTTAAAAATAGGCGCTGCTGAAAGATAGTAGCTATCGTCTGCTAGAGGAGACAATCACTTAAAGTGGTGACGTGCTCCCACGACGATAACGTCAGTCGAACTGATAATTACACTAGTAACAAGATATTTATTAACGATTTGAAACAGTTAATCATAATTTAATGAGTCTAACAACTGTAATTTTTTCATAAATAAAGCCACAATATGTAGCGTTATCTTGCTAGTGTCATCTAAGATTATGATTTTATTCAGATAACTGACCATTTAGTCAGGTTTATTTATTTTGTACAGAGGGTGAAATAAAATTAAAATATATTAGGATCTGTTGAACATTGGGTATAAAACGATGGTAAAAAAATAGCAAACGAGTAGGGCCTGTTGAACATACAAGATCTAAGCCAGATATAAGCGCCAGCTAGCGCCACCGTATTCTCATAACTTTGTTTAAGTTTATCGTATCTGGTGGCCACTGCTCTGAACCGTTTTAAGTGTGCAAACGCATTTTCAACTAAATGGCGTATCTTATACAAGTCCCAATCCATATGATGGTTATCAGATTTTGTATTCTTCTTTCTAGGACTATTATCGAAGCTCCCTGCTTGTTTAATGTGCTCTCTTAGCGTGTCAGAGTCGTAGCCTTTATCGGCACATAAAATATCGGTATTGCTTAAATCTATCTTATCAACTAAATCTGGCGCGACTCTAACATCGTGAGTGGTGCCATCTGATAATATAAAGCTGATCGGGTTACCATGAGCATCGACTGCTAAGTGAATCTTGGTAGCACGACCTGCCACACTTTTACTGATGGCTTGATCCACTTCATTAACGCCACTGAGGTGCAAAGAGTTGGCTTGTCATTACATTACAGAGTGAGCTATTACTATCATAAGTCTGTGGTCTCCGTGAGAATCAGAAAATAGCAGCCAGCCTTGCATAAAGTCGGGAGAACGCTGGCAGGTATAGAAACGTACTCCATAAATCACTTCACTAAATCTCAGCAGCTAGGAGAAATAGAAAAGTATTTAGACCCTGTACGCCTCAGTCGACGGTTGCAATTCGAGGGTTGCAATTTTGTGTGCCTTTACACAAAGTGATGTCGACCGCCCTGCTGTACATAATGTTGCCTAGGATATGGCATTATTTTTAGAAGCGCTTTACATAGGCGGCGTAGATAGTGTTAGTATAAGGAAAACGGATTAGTATACTGCCCGTTTTTTTTAGTTTTTGATGCTTAAACAACTGAACGATAAGCTAAGTGACAATAACCTAAGTGACAATAACCTAAGTGACAATAACCTAAGTGACAATGACTTAAGTGACAATGACTTAAGTGACAATGACTTAAGTGACAATGACTTAAGTCACTGAGTTATTATCTAGCAGTAGGGCTAACTAGCCTAGTGTCGCGAGCTGTCGCTCAAAGCAGTTCACAGTAGTGAACACCGAGCTGCTTAAAGAACAATGACGGCTCAGTTTGAGCATTCACTCAAGTTTAGATATCATTTTAAGCTGATATAAAACATACTACTATTCTAACTTTACTATTATAAGGTTGTTAAATTATGACTAAATCATTCCAAGCCGAACCATTTGCCTTGAGCTTTGATCCAGAAACTACCGCGCTTGTCGTCATTGATATGCAGCGAGATTTTGTTGAGCCGGGTGGATTTGGTGAAGCGTTAGGTAACGATGTATCACTAGTACGCACTGCTATTGAACCTTGTGCCAAACTATTAAAAACCGCACGTGATATCGGGCTTATGGTTATCCATACTCGTGAAGGTCATCGTCCTGATCTAAGCGATTGCCCACCTGCCAAGCTTAATCGTGGCGGCAAAGCTTTTATTGGTGAAACAGGTCCAAAAGGCCGCATTCTTATTCGTGGTGAAGCTGGCCACGATACCATTCCAGAATTGTACCCTGTTGCTGGCGAGCCTGTTATCGACAAACCAGGTAAAGGTGCTTTTTATCAAACAGATTTGGAATTGATTCTACAAAATCGTAATATCAAGACCTTAATTGTTTGCGGTGTGACGACTGAAGTTTGCGTTAACACGACCGTTCGTGAAGCTAACGACCGTGGTTACGAGTGTATTATTCCTGAAGATTGCGTGGCTTCTTATTTCCCAGAGTTTCAAAAATCTACGCTTGAGATGATTAAAGCTCAAGGCGGTATTTTTGGTTGGGTATCTGATTCTGACAAGATTCTAGCAGCGCTTAAATAAACTATCAAAATCATGCTGGCACTGACTAAGGGATACCTTTGCCCAACGATGTCGTTTAATGGCAAAGTACACAGCGTTTTTCGGCGTTCGATGAACGTCACAACAGATCTTGTTGAAACGCCTTGGGTATCCCTTCTCGATAGCACATTACCAGCGACACCTACGGCTTATCAGTGCTATTTTGAGTCGCTAGGAGATTTGATAACTAGAGTTAAGGTGGGTGATGAGGTCTTTATGCGTGGTGGTATTATCCGTATAAAGTCCTCTATCATGCTAGCCGTAAACACCCTTACTGCGAGAGAATGGCAACAAGCGCCACCAGTGTCAGTACTTGATTGGGAAAAAGTTAAAAACAACCTTATTATCACTGAAAAAATATTAAGTGAACATCTATCAAAAAAAGAGCAGGTAGAGATAAGCTCTGTTGATAACTACATAGCCTATTTAGGTCTAACACTACCGAATTGTATTGAGCATTCCTCAAAAGAATTAGTTAAAAACATAGGTTTTGGTAAAGGACTCACTCCATCAGGGGATGATTTTTTAATCGGAGCTATGGCTGTATTATCAAGCTTAATGGGCATCAACCCAAAAGCTAAAATCATTTATCAGAATATGCAATCAGCAATACGGTTAAATATGGATAAGACTAATGACATTAGTGCCCATTATCTAGGCTTAGCATTATCTCGCCATTTTTCTTACCCCGTGCAATGGCTGGTATATTATTTATTGACCCAAGAAGAAGTCTCAGTTATCAACACAGCCGTTGTGACCAACCTTAGTATTGGTGCCAGTTCTGGCGCTGATACCATTGCTGGAATGCTGTACTTCCTAAATGAGCTGTATGGCCTAAATTAGAAATATTACATTGAAGAATATTGAATTAAAAATTCCTAAATCAATAACTACTGAATTAAAAACTTATATTAACAGGTACTTTCATGATCATTAAATATAAAAAATTTGAAAATCTATATCAAGATTCTGTATCCCTAATGCAAGTCTCAGCACGCCTCAATAAAATTGATGGCGTCGATGAAGCTTCTGTTGCGATGGGTACTGAAGCTAATATTGCGCGTATGACTGACGCCGGTTTTGGCACCGATATCGTCGCCAAGCCTAATGATCTCGTGGTTGCTGTCAGAGGCGAAGAAGCGGCATGTAACGAAGCCATTGACGTTGCTTACGAGGCATTAACTGCAAAACCAGATGCGGGTGATGACGGTCAACAATTCTCACAACCCTTGACTAGCTTTGCCCTTGGGGTGGATCAACATCCTGACGCCAACTTAGCGCTAATATCTGTGCCGGGAGAATATGCAACGGCAGAAGCTATGAAAGCGTTGAATCTTGGGTTAAATGTGATGATGTTCAGCGACAATGTATCCGTTGCAGATGAACGTGCAATCAAAGATTTGGCGCAACAAAAAGAGCTTATGGTAATGGGTCCTGATTGTGGTACTGCTATTATCAATGGTATTCCTTTAGGGTTTGCTAACGTCGTTCGTCGCGGTGCAATCGGGGTGGTAGCGGCATCAGGCACTGGACTACAAGAAGCCACTTGCCGTGTTCATCAATTAGGTGAGGGTATATCACAAGCCTTAGGCACAGGTGGTCATGATCTGCATCAAGACGTTGGCGGCATCTCTATGCTGCAGGGTCTACGCGCGCTTGCTGATGATTCAGAGACGAAAGTCATTGTACTCATCTCAAAGCCACCAGCCAAAGCTATTGCAGAGCGAATTTTAGAAGCCGCTTCAAAGGTAAGCAAACCAGTTGTGGTGCATTTCCTTGGCGCTACAGACAGTAATACAGCACTCAATAATATACAGTTTGCTCATTCATTGGCTCATTCGGCCGAAGTGGCTGTTGCTGTGTTAAATGACCAAGCAATTCCTGCTGTGCAAACTGAACCAAAAGATAATTCTGTATTAGCGGGACTGGCCACTTCTTTAGCGCCAACTCAGCGCTATATTCGAGGCGTATTTGCTGGCGGAACTTTTTGTTTCGAAGCGCAAATTATTGCCGACCAATATGGCCTAAAAGCTTACTCCAATACACCCATTGCAGGCAATAGCCTACTTGATGATGTGTGGAGCAGCCAGCAGCATACTATCGTAGATTTAGGCGATGACGATTTTACCCAAGGTAAACCGCATCCAATGATTGACCCCACTTTGCGTAACGAAAGAATTTTACAAGATGCTCAAGATCCTGATACCGCCGTTATTTTATTTGATGTGGTCTTAGGTTATGGTGCATCAGAGACGCCAGTAGCTGATCTGCTTGATATTATTGCGCAAGTTCGCCGTGATTCTGCAACTCAACCGGTATTTATCGCTCATGTATGTGGTACAGATTTAGACCCACAATCGTGCGACTTGATTCGTGCCTCGTTGACGACAGCAGAGGTGTTAATTGCCGATAGCAATGCCGATGCTGCACACCTTGCTGCTCAATTTGTTTCTCAACTTAGCTAAATTAGGACATTCCAATGAAAGAGCTCTTTAATCAGAAATTAATCGTCCTCAACGCAGGCCTAGCAAGTTTTGCGTCTAATATTGAACGTGCCGGCGGTGAAGCTATCGCTATGAATTGGCAACCACCAGCAGGCGGGGATCGCACAGGCGGCCTTGCCCTAGCTGGATTACTCAATCAAGCAGATATTGAATTGGCAAACCAAACTGCCATGGAGCGCTACTTAACAGCACAGCCAATGTTAGTAGACGTCATGCTCGCAGGCGAAGCAATTCCTACCCTTGCTACCAAAAAACTAATCCTACATGCAGGTCCTCCTATTGCATGGGAAGATATGTGTGGTCCGGTTCAAGGCGCTATCTTAGGTGCTATTTTATTTGAAAAATGGGCTGAAGATATTGAGCAAGCCGAAGCACTCGTACACACCGGCGACGTTTTATTCGAGCCTTGCCATCATTATGATGCTGTAGGCCCAATGGCCGGTATTATCAGTCGCTCAATGCCATTATGGGTCATCGAAAACCCTAACAGTGATAATGAGCGAGTTTACAGTAACTTCAATGAAGGGCTGGGTAAAGTATTGCGCTTTGGTGCCAATAACCCAGTGGTCATTGAACGTTTAGAGTGGATGGGCACTGAGCTTGCAGAAGCGATGAAAGCCATGCTAGTACAATCAGGTCCGATAGAATTAAAGCCTATTATGGCTCAAGCTTTGCACATGGGCGATGAGGTACATAATCGTAACGCCGCTGCAACGGGTCTGTTATTGAAACAGCTTTTGCCAGCTTTACTTAAGACTTCATTGCCAAAAGAGCAAGTACAAAGAGTCCTGGAATTTATTACCGCTAATGATCATTTCTTCCTAAACTTATCAATGGCGGCATGTAAAAGCATGCTCAAAGCGGCCGAAAACATCACCAATAGTACAATGGTGACCGTCATGGCTCGTAATGGCGTCAATTTCGGTATTCGTCTCTCAGGTACTGGTGACACTTGGTTTGAAGCGCCAGCCAATCCAGTTGATGGTCTGTTCTTCCCAGGTTATGGCATTGAAGATGCCGCAGCCGATTTGGGTGACAGCGCTATCACTGAAACCGCTGGCGTGGGCGGCTTTGCTATGGCCTCGTCACCAGCAATTGTAAAATTCGTTGGTGGAACGCCAATTGATGCCACCAATAATAGCCGCTCCATGCAGGCCATCACTTTAGGTGGCAATCCAGCCTTTACTTTACCTGCGCTTAATTTTGCACCAACAGCCGCTGGTATTGACGCACGCAAGGTTGTCGATCACTCAGTGTTACCGATTATCAACACAGGTATCGCTCATAAACAAGCGGGTGTGGGCCAAATCGGAGCTGGTATCACAACGGCACCCATGCAATGCTTTGTTGATGCTTTAGAAGCCTTTGCCACTCAACGCAATCACTAAAAAATACAATCACTAAAAAATACAGTTACTAAAAAATACAGTTACTAGGAATTAATATGACTAAAAAACCTTTAGCGGTTGTCGCTTTTGGCGGCAATGCACTGATTGAAAATGACGACCACAACTCAATCAATGATCAGTATAAAACAGTCACTAATAACGTCAGTTACCTAATCGATCTAATTGAACGCGGTTTTGACTTGGTCTTGACTCATGGAAACGGCCCACAAGTTGGTTTTATCTTGTACCGCTCAGAGCTGGCCGCTTATAAAGTCAATCCCGTCCCGATTGATTACGCCGTTGGTGATACCCAAGGTGCGATCGGCTATATGTTTCAAAAGGCCTTAAATAATGAGATGCGCCGCCGCGGTATGACCCGTCCAGTGGTGACCTTAGTGACACAAACCCTAGTTGATATCAACGATCCTGCCTTTGAAAATCCAAGTAAGCCTATTGGATCTTTTATGGATAAAGAGACGGCGGAAAAATGTGCCAGCGAGCTTGGCTGGCACATTATGGAGGACTCAGGTCGCGGCTGGCGTCGTTGCATAGCCAGTCCAAGTCCAAAAGAGATTATTGAATCTGGCAGCATTAAAACCTTACTTGATAGTGGCACGCTAGTGATTGCAGCTGGTGGTGGTGGTATTCCAGTTGAGCGCAATGCTAGCGGTGACTTGGTAGGGGTTGAAGCGGTCATCGATAAAGATGTGGCCACAGCCATGCTAGCAAAAGAATTACAAGCTGACTTGTTGATCATTCCGACTGGTGTTGAAAAGGTCGCTATTAACTTTGGTACCGCAGAGCAGGAGTGGTTAGACGAGCTCAGCCCAGCCAAGGCCAAAAAATTAAGCGAAGAAGGTCAATTCGGTGAAGGCTCAATGAAACCTAAAGTCGATGCTTTGTTGATGTTCTTAGAAGGCAATCCTAAAGGGGCAGGCCTGATCACCAAACCTGGCACTGTTATCAAGGCTATTGATGGTGAAACCGGTACTTGGATCCGCAATAATTAATTATTTAAGTTCAGTATTTATTTAAATCCGGTATGACCGGAGCAACGTTTATTTATGGAGTAAATTTTATGTCCAACACCGCCCTTTTAGCAGTAAACGGCACCTTGATGCGCGATCTTGAGCTCAACCCAAATTTATTGAATGTGGGTGCCACATTCATTCGCGAAGACAAAACAGATAAGCATTATCGTCTATGGACCATCAATGATGCTCATCCTGCTATGATTCGCACACTTGAAGAGAACAACAGTGTTGATCTTGAAATATGGGAATTACCAATGGCAGCCTTTGCCTCAGTATTGAGCAATGAGCCTGCAGGGCTTACTATTGGTAAAGTTAAACTGGCCGATGGCACAGAATTGCTTGGTGTCTTAGGTGAGTCATGGCTCGTTGAAGGGCAACGTGAAATCACTGAAACTGGCGGCTGGCGCAACTATACCAAGTTATAAATCATTAACGCATAAATCGAGATGTAAAAGAATGTCCGTATAAAATTTTTTATACGGACATTCTTGGAAACTCTTTAACCGCATTCAGTTTCGAATTTAAGGCGTGATAATATGAGTAGCAGAAACAATACGGAACAATCTGATACCGCCTCCGGTGTTCAAATAGCAATAATCCTTTTGGGTATTTTGGTTACCCCACTTTTGCTAGCATCATCGAACCTTGGTAGCCAGCTGACATTAGGGTCAGCAGCGCTGGTCATTGCTGTCGGTAGTTTAATTCTAACCGTTCTTGCTGTAATCAACATTATTATTGGTGAAAAAGCGCGCTTACCTACTTATGGTATTGTAAAATACTCATTCGGTAGTAAAGGAGCTAATGCCATCAATGTCATTATGGCCATTAGTCTATTTGGTTGGATAGCTGTGACCGCCAATATGTTTGGCAATAGTCTACAAAATCTTTTAATAACTCAGTTCCAGCTTGATTTGCCTTTTCCACTCATCGTAGCCTTCGGCTGTGTTATTTTTGTGGCCTCTACTGCTTTTGGTTTTGAAGCTTTGGGCAAGGTGTCGAAATTTGCAGTGCCCATTATCGTGCTACTGATGCTAGTGATTTTATATATGTCACTAACATCTTCTGTGGCTGTGGTAGAAAAGGTCAGTACTTTAAGCTTTGGTGCCGCGGTCTCTTCAGTGGTAGGTACCATCATAGTATTGGTTGCCACCTCTCCTGACTTTGGTAGCTTTGTGCGTAACCGTAAACATGCCATAATGGCCGCCGTTTTGACTTTTGGTGTGGCTTATCCTGTGCTATTTTTAATAGGGGCAATACCGGGCTCGCTTACCTCTGAGGACTCGTTATTATCAGCCATGGCGATTATCGGCACGACGTTACCGGCTGCTATTTTGCTAGTATTTGCTTGTATTACCGGCAATGCGGGTAATATGTTCCAAGGTACATTAGTGCTATCAACCTTATTCACTAAGTTTCCCAAATGGCAAATCACCGTTACTCTAGGTATCTTAGCAGTCATAGTAGGTAGTATGGATATCTTGACGTGGTTCATCCCGTTCTTACTATTTCTTGGGATTGCAACGCCGCCCATAGCTGGTATTTACATTGCTGACTTCTTTATCAACCGCCAAGATGGTTATGATGAGGCGAGCCTGGAAAAAGATCCTGCAATCAAACCGTTAACTTTCGTGGCTTGGGTTGTGGGCTCATTTATTGGCTTTTGTACTGTAAATGGCTGGTTTACTTTATCTGGTATCCCATCACTAGATTCTCTTCTGATTGCTTCTATAGGCTATTTTATCTTCACTAAGATGGGTAGTAAAACTTCTCAGAAGACAAATAGTAACGCCTAAGTTTTTAAGTTCGATCTTACAAGTTCATTTGTAATTAAGTCTAAACTTATTAAAAGTTAAACAAAATGCCCCATCTTATTAGATGGGGCATTTTTTTAAGTTAGTTGTTTGTTTCCATACGCTTAAACTGCCAAATATCAATGAGGTTGTTACCACTATAGTCAATGAAAAGTAATATCGATGCAGCACAGATCATCCTATACTCATCACAAAAAAACAGCCAAATAAATGAGTTATTTGGCTGTTTTAAAATAAAATGATTGGTCTAATAATTATAACGAGATTTGCTGGGCTTTACCTTTTTCTAGAGCGAGCTTGGCAGCAACGGAGGCAATCGCTAGATCTTGTAAGCCAACACCTGTACCATCAAAAAGTGTAATCTCATCAGCCGATGTACGGCCTGCATGCTTACCATTGATCACATCACCAATCGTTATAATCGCATCTTCTTTGATGGTGCCAGCAGCAATTGCGTGCTGTGTTTCACCCAGACTAATCGATTGTGCGACTTCGTCAGTGAATACCGTGGCAACTGCCATCAGATCAGCATCAACTTCTTGCTTACCTTTAGTATCGGTGCCCATACAGGCAATATGCGTACCGGGTTTGATCCACTCTTTCATAAGCAGCGGCTCAAACGCCGAAGTAATGGTAATGATCACGTCAGCTTCTGCACATAATTGTTCACGTTCAACGGCCTCAAACGGTACGCCTAATTCTTCAGCGACTGCTTGTAGGTTTTTGAGACGATCTTTATTCTTATTCCAAGCGACTACTTTTTTAAAGTCGCGTTGCTCAAGAGCGGCGCGCAGCTGAAAAGTAGACTGATGACCGGCGCCGACCATACCCAGTACTGTGCTGTCTTTGCGGGCTAGATGGGCAATCGATACCGCAGATGCTGCTGCAGTACGTACGGCCGTTAAGTAATTGCCACCCACTAATGCACGCAATTTACCGTTATCGGGATCAAACAAAAAGATCGTTGATTGATGGTTGGTCAAGCCTTTAGCCGCATTGCCCGGCCAATAACCTCCTGATTTAAGACCCAGTGCTTTACCCGCACGGTCAAAGCCAGATTTAAAGCCATATAGTGCATCAGCATAGCCAATGGCTTCGCGGATAACCGGAAAGTTATAAGCATCACCTTGCGACATCGCCGCAAAAACATCTTCAACTGCGCTAAACGCAGAAGCACGATCAATCACTGACTTACAAGCGTCTTCTGATACGATTAGTAGACCGCCTTCATTATTAATATTGTTTTCCTCACTCATTGTAAATTCCTTTTTAGTGCGCAACTTTCAATACAATATGGGCTGGCTTTTTTAGCATATAGACTGGCAATCTTAGCCCAGCCAATCGTAATAATTCACGAAAGATGCTGGGGCTATATTTATAGCCCTGGCCACAACCCATTGCAAAAATTATAATATCGAGTGTAGAGTTTTTTAGTACATTTTACCACGTGCAGATACTGGCCATACGGTTTCGACTTTACCGTTACGTACGCCCACATACCAATCGTGAACATTACAGGTTGGGTCACAGTGACCAGGTACCAGCTTGAGCTTTTCATTTACTTTAAGCACGCCATGAGGATCGCTTACCACACCATGTTCGTCCGAGCATTTAACATATTCAACATCGTCGCGGCCATAGATAAATGGCAGACCACTATCGACTGATTGAGCTTTTAGACCGGCATCAACAATCGCTTTATCTGTTTTAGCGTGACTCATAACAGAGGTTAGAAGAAATAACGCGTTCTCCCACTCATTTTTATCAATACGGTTGCCGTCTTCATCTAAAATACGGCCATAATCCGCATCCATAAACGCGTAAGAACCACATTGTAATTCATTATAAACGCCTGAATTACTTTCGAAATAGTAACTGCCGGTACCGCCACCTGAGACAAACTCTGGCTTTAAACCGATTTCTGTCAGCGCATCAACGGCATCTTTGACTTGAGCAACTGAAATTTTGGTCTTGGCTTGACGGTCACTATAGCTGTCCATATGCTGCATTGCGCCTTGATAGGCTTGGATACCCTTGAAATGGATATTGTCCGCAGCATCGATGGCTTTGGCGATATCGACCACAGCTTGGGTAGTAGTAACGCCACAACGTCCAGCGCCACAATCGATTTCGATAAAGCAATTAAGTTCAGTGCCGTTTCTAGTCGCCGCTTCTGATAACTCAGCAACGTTGTCTAGGTCATCGACACAGACCGTGATGGTTGAGCCCATCTTAGGCAGTTTTGCTAGGCGATCAAGTTTGGCAGGCTCGCGCACTTGGTTTGATATCAATACGTCCTTGATACCACCGCGCACAAATACTTCGGCTTCAGATACTTTCTGACAGCAAACACCGGCAGCGCCGCCAAGTCTTTCTTGCAGTTTTTGTACATCAACCGATTTGTGCATTTTACCGTGACTACGGTGACGCATATTATGCGCTTTAGCATAATCACCCATTTTTTTGATATTGCGCTCAAGGGCGTCTAAATCCAATATCAAGCAAGGGGTTTGAATGTCGGCTTCATCCATACCAACAGATGCGGGTACGTTATAACCTACTTCTAATTCAGCAGCAATTGTCATTTTAAGTCTTCCATGTTGTTAGTTAGTTTTATTTCATTAATGGTATAAAAGCAGTTTAAATTTGCGCATAACGTGCGCTTAATTAACGCCTGATTTTCGTATGGTTGATATTTAGTTTCTGATGTTTAATGACTGATATTTAGTTCCATGGCAGTTTGTCAAGATCGACGTTACCACCAGTGATAATGATGCCAACCGTTTTTCCTGCAAATAGGTCTTTGTTCTTTAAAATAACGGCAAGTGGCACAGCACAGCTTGGCTCAATGACGATTTTCATATGTCGCCATGTTAATTTCATGGCTTCAATAATTTCTTCTTCGGTCGCGGTCAAAATATCAGTTACGTAGTTGCTGACAAAGTGCCAGGTCAAATCTTTAAGCGGTACTTTTAAGCCATCAGCGATGGTGTCGGGGGCGTCATCAGCGATGATATGACCAGCTTTTAGTGAGCGTGCAGCATCGTCAGCGTTTACGGGCTCTGCTGCATATATTTTAACGTCAGGGGCTAGGTTTGATAAGGTCAAGCATGTCCCTGATATCATGCCACCACCGCCGATTGGAGCAACAACCATATCGGGGTTTTTATCGAGCTCTTGCATTTGCTCTAAAAACTCACGTGAACAGGTGGCCTGTCCTGCGATTACTCTTGGGTCATTATATGGATGGACAAAGTCGCCACCAGTTTCTGCTTGAACCTTAGCAAACACTTCTTCGCGTGAGGTAGTTGATGGC
This sequence comes from Psychrobacter sp. PL15, assembly GCF_035984995.1. Lineage (NCBI taxonomy): Bacteria > Pseudomonadati > Pseudomonadota > Gammaproteobacteria > Moraxellales > Moraxellaceae > Psychrobacter > Psychrobacter sp. PL15. The sequence goes on along the minus strand of NZ_JAXCIB010000010.1, from coordinate 35,495 downwards.
TCACATTCGGTAATAATACCGCCATAACCACGTACCGCCGCTTTTTTAGCTTCTGGCGCGTTATGTGGCATCACTACATGACAGGGCACGCCGCGTCGGCCAGCGGCATAAGATAAAGACAATGCATGGTTGCCTGAACTGTGCGTACATACACCGTTTTTTGCCGCTTCTTCAGAGAGACCAAACACCGCATTTGAGGCACCGCGCACTTTAAAGGCACCGGCTTTTTGGAAGTTCTCACATTTAAAAAACATCTCACAGCCCGCCATCTCGTTTAAAAACTGCGAGGTCAAAACAGGGGTGCGATGAATGTATGGCTTGATGCGCTCATGAGCTTCTAGCATATCGTCAAGGGTTGGGATCGTTAATCCATCGTTATTTGTTATCATAAAAAATACCCCTTAATTTTTATTGTTGAGTTGCTTATTTATCTGCTTGTTTATCTATTTGGTTACTTATATCAGTTACTTTTAGTTGTTTTTTACTTAATGATTGCGGTAATACTCTTGCGCCGCAGCGACACCTTGACCCAGTTTGATAGGATAGTCCAAATCAACCATCGCCATCTCAATGGCTGCCAGCCCTGATAACATGATTACCTCAGTGAGTGAGCCTAGATGTCCAATTCTAAACGCTCTGCCATTCATCTCACCCAAGCCGACCCCAAAAGATACACCATATTTATTAAAGGCATGATCGGTTAGCGCGTTACTATCAAATCCTTCAGGGACATAGATAGCGCTTACTGTATTAGAGTAAAGATCGGGTGATGCTGCACATAATGTAAGCCCCCATGCGCTAACGGCTTGGCGTACGCCTTCTGCTATGCGGTGATGGCGCGCATAAACATTTTCGAGCCCTTCTTCAAACAACATATCGAGACTGGCTCTTAGACCATGAATCAGCTGAGACGGTGGCGTATAAGGAAAGCCACCATTAGCGTTCGCCTTTAGCATGTCGCGAAAGTCAAAATAGGTACGGGGTAATTTTGCCTGATCCATCATGCTCAGTGCTTTTTGGCTAACCCCTAATATGGCCATACCCGTTGCGAGCATAAAACCCTTTTGCGAGCCCGCTACCGCCACATCAACACCCCAGGCATCCATCTCAAAAGGAACACAAGCAATTGAGCTCACTCCATCAACGAATAAAAGTGCAGGATGATCAGCACTGTCCATAGCGTTACGAGCAGCGCCAATGTCACTTAATACCCCAGTCGCCGTTTCATTATGTGTCACCAGCAGTGCTTTTATCTCATGCTCGGTGTCTGCACTTAAAATGGCCTGAAATTGATCAGCAGGCGCACCAGTGCCCCAAGGACATTCAATGACTTGCACATCGAGTCCATGACGCTGACACATATCAATCCAGCGATGAGAAAACATACCGTAGCGTGCAACTAGAACTTTATCACCAGGGGATAGGGTATTAGTGATAGCTGCTTCCCAGCCTGCTGTTCCGCTAGCGGTGAACATAATGATTTCACCGTCTTGCGTTTTAAATACTTTTTTAGCATCAGCCAGTACGGGTAACAAAGTATTTGAGAAACTAGGGGAACGGTGATCTTGAGTGGGCACGTTCATCGCGTGGCGTAGTCTGTCTGGTATATTGGTAGGACCAGGAATGAAAACTGGGTTTTGTAGCGACATGAGTTACATCCTTGTAAGTGTGCATAAAGGTGGCACAAAGAATTATATATGTAGTTTGTCAGGCAGATTTAGTGCAAGAGTCTTCCTGACTCATACAGTTGTATTTTTTGTGTTTTGTAGTTTTTAAACATTAACCATGTCAAGAGAAAGGGGTTGCAGGTGATTTATCACTCTACTGCTTACGGCTTTCTTTTTATGGCATTTCTTGCGGTAACTATTTTACGAAGGATAGATCAAGAGGTTTTGGTTGAAAAGTGTAGATACTCACCAACTGATTAAAATATAGCATTAACCGCAAGTTGTAACAAGTTATTTTTTAATATGTCAGTAAACTTGCCTCAGCATGAGGCTATTTTAAATAAGTTTATTCTAAACTGTCCTCAACTATTGCAGTGACTACTTTGCTTAGATGGTCGACATTGATATTACCTATCCTTCTGTGCTTTAACAGAGGGGTAATTCATAATTACTATATCGTTTATCTATACTATTTATCTATACCTAACCAACTTACTGCCCACTAATCCTATTAACGAGCTTTCACCCATTAATACTATCTTTTGACTCAGCCAATCGGGATTGAGTGGCTGAAATATTGTAACGGAATTGTGTTAGTGTGTTCGTTTTAACTTCTCCTCCTTGCAATGAGGATTTATTTCGATAAGGAAGTTACTAGGAAAAATAGTATGAGTTCAACTAGCCCTGAAGGGCGCGCACTTCACAAAGGTTTGCGTAAAAAAGCCATGTCTACTAATCCTGATGGAGGTAGAGAACAGTCAAATCACAGGCCATGCTAGGTAAACATCTGGACGACAGCTAAGGCGGTAATAGCCGCACCCAAATAGCCATAAAAACACTAACCGTAAAAGGATTTGAGTATGAACGTTCGTAAAGCCACGGCAGTAGCAGGGCTGGTCACAAGCTACTTCATGCTGACAGCGTGTGCAACCATGCAATCCGCACCGCAAGCAATGCAATCCGCGCCAGAAAAAGCCAAAAACGTCATTATGATCATCGGCGATGGAATGGGCCCACAACAAGTTGGCCTACTATTGGCGTACGCCAAGCAGGCGCCAAATTCGGTAATCACTGATGGCATCACGGCGTTTGATCGGATCGCTGCCAATGGCCGTATGGGTATTTCTATGACCCACGCTAACAACAACCTAGTGGTCGACTCCGCTGCTTCCGCCACACAATTGGCAACCGGTCAGCTAGCCGGTGCTGAGATGGTTGGCACGAATAAAGACGGTAACAGCGCAGAAAGCATACTGGAAAAGGCCAAAAAACTAGGCAAATCCACTGGGTTGGTGTCTGACACCCGCATTACCCATGCAACCCCGGCCGGCTTTGCCGCGCACCAGAGCCACCGCAGCATGGAAAATGAAATTGCTGTAGACCTGCTGAACAACAACGTAGATGTCATGCTGTCCGGCGGCTTGCGTTACTGGATCCCCGAATCCGCCAATGACGAGCAATCAGCTACCCGCCAAGAACTAGAAGTGCTGTCCGAAGGCAGCGTGCGCATCAAATCCAAGCGTAAGGACAACCGCAACCTAATCGCCGAAGCACAGCAGAAGAATTATGATTTAGCGTTCAACCGCTCGCAGATGGAAAAGGCCAATGGCAAAATGCTAGGCCTGTTTGCTTACTCATCGTTGCCAAACGCCATCACCGAGCACCAAACTAAGAACGACCCAGCGCGCACTATACCAACGCTGAAAGAGATGTCAGAAAAGGCGATTGGCTCGTTATCCCAAAACGACGAAGGTTTCTTCTTAATGATCGAAGCTGGGCAAATCGATTGGGCCGGGCATTACAACGACACCGGCACCATGCTGCACGAAATGCTGCGGTTGAACGAAACGCTCAATTACGTACTGGACTGGGCGGAAGGCCGTGACGACACACTGATTGTGGTGACTGCCGATCACGAAACCGGTGGTTTTGGCTTCAGCTACTCCGCCAACGATCTACCCCACGGACGTGACCTACCGGGCGATGTGTTCAAAGAGCAACAGTTCAAACCGAGCTTCAACTTCGGCGACGTAGCAACTCTTGACACACTGTACGAGCAGAAGTCCTCTTACGGTGATATCTTCTATAGCCAGTTCGACGCGCTGGATAAAGACCAGCAAACACCTGCCAGCTTGGCTCGCATTGTCAACGCCGAAACCGGCTTCGACATCACTGAAGCCCAAGCTGCGCGCGTGCTCGTAACCGAGGACAATCCTTTCTACACCGAAGGTCACCCTTACCTGAGCACCCAAACCGTTCCAAAAATGGACGTTAACGGCGCCTTCTTCGTTTACCAAACTGACGACAACCGTCAGAACCTGCTGGCTCGCGAAGTGGCCGAGCAGCAAAACGTAGTCTGGGCCACCGGCAGCCACACCAACACACCGGTACTGGTATTCACTCAAGGCCCGGGAGACACTACTGAACCCTTCGGCAAAGTGCTGCATCACACAGAAGTAGGTCAGCACGCTATTGAAGCACTAGAAGACTAACACCCGCTTGGTGATCTAATCGGCCTTCGATACTTATCGGGGGCCGTTCTACTTTTAGTACCCTTCTTATCAACAACATCAACTGCTTATCAACAACGTCACCTAAAAAAACGGCTAAATATAAAAAGGCTGCACTTTCCGATTTGAATTCTACGCGATTGATAGCAGGCGTTAACTTGCCTGAGGGTTGCGATTTTATTCAAGTAGGCGATAATGAGGTATAAGCTATTGAGGATAAATTGAATGTTAGACCAAGAAAATGATTGGGATTCAAGACACCGAATCAGGTATTGTATTCGATTGCTTAGCGCTGTATTTGGTATGTTAATCTAGGCTTTTTACTCCAACGGAATAGCTAGTAATATGAATATTAATTTTACGGATCTAGAAAAGCTGATAAAGCTAGCGGAACGCTCCGATATAAACTCTTTAGAAGTAACCGATGGCGACGCGCGTATCTCTATAGTTTGTCAGCCTAATGGCAATGAAAATAGCACGCACAATCTCTCTACTAGCCTCGCTGACAGCGCCTCTAGCTCAGAACAACAAACGGATATAAGCGCTGCTGGCAATAAAGAGAATACCAACGATATCAATGCAAGCAGTAACGGGATTGATGAGAAAATTGCTACTGATGACGTAAAAAACCAAGTATTAGCGCCTATGATATCGGCACCCATGCTAGGTACTTTTTATCGACGCTCAGAGCCTACAGCGAATGCATTTGTTGAAGTTGGCGAACAGGTAGAGGAGGGGCAGACGCTATGTATCATTGAGGCGATGAAGATGATGCACGAGGTCAAAGCAGAGGCTGCCTGCACTATCAAAGATGCCTTAGTCGATGAAGGTGATGTCGTAGAATATGGACAGTCCTTGTTTGTTATAGAACCAAATAGTTAAGACTAACCAACATTGCAAAGTATTGCACAGTTGCTGTATTTGATATTGTATTTTTTAGGAAAACGGACATGTTCTCAAAAATCTTAATTGCCAATCGTGGCGAGATTGCCTTACGTATTATCCGAGCTTGTAAACAGTTGGGTATTCAAACCGTAATTGCCCATTCGGAAGCGGATAAAGACTCGCTACCGGTACGCTTAGCCGATGAAAAGATATGTATCGGCCCTGCTAATGCGACACACAGCTACCTCAATCAAAGAGCGATTGTCTCCGCCGCAAAAATCACCAACGCCCAAGCCATTCACCCAGGCTACGGATTCTTATCCGAAAATGCAGACTTTGCTGCCCTAATTGAACAGTCTGGTCTTGTATTTATTGGGCCAACGGCAGACAATATCAGCAAGATGGGAGACAAGGTCGCTGCCAAAAAACAAATGACTGCCGCTGGTGTACCCTGTGTTCCTGGTTCTGAAGGTGCTTTGCCTGCTGATAAAGACATGGTAATTAGCATTGCAAAAAAGGTTGGCTATCCGGTTATTATTAAAGCCGCGAGCGGCGGCGGTGGTCGCGGTATGCGAGTGGTCGAAAAAGAGGCTGATCTATTATCCGCTATTTCTATGACCCAAACGGAAGCCCAAGCCAATTTTGGTAGCGCTGTCGTTTATCTGGAAAAATATCTCCAAACGCCCCGGCATATTGAAGTACAAGTACTATCCGACACTCATGGTAATGCTATCTACTTAGGTGAGCGCGATTGCTCTATGCAGCGTCGCCATCAAAAAGTAATTGAGGAAGCGCCAGCTCCCGGTATTACCGATGAGCAGCGGCAGCAGATAGGTCAAGCTTGTGTCAACGCCTGCCAGAAAATGCACTATAGAGGTGCTGGCACGTTTGAGTTTTTATTTGAGAATGGCGAGTTCTTTTTTATCGAGATGAACACTCGAGTCCAGGTTGAGCACACTATTACCGAGATGGTCACTGGGGTTGATATCGTTCAAGAACAAATACGAGTGGCCGCAGGGTTAACGCTCGCGCACAAACAAAGCGATATCTCTATCACTGGACATGCTTTTGAGTGCCGTATTAATGCTGAAAGCCCTGATACCTTTTTGCCCAACGCTGGGCGTATAGACTACTGCCATATGCCAGCGGGGTTTGGTATTCGAGTGGACAGTTATATCGAGTCAAACTATACCGTACCACCCTCTTATGACAGTTTAATCGCTAAAATATGCGTGCATGACCAGTCGAGAGACCAGGCTATAAAAAAGATGCAAGCGGCATTATCAGAAGCGCAAATTACAGGGATTGATACCAATATCAGTCTTCATCAGCGACTGTTTAAAGATGCTGGGTTTTGTCAGGGACAAATGAGTATTCATTATCTATCCGAATGGATAAAAGAAAATATACAAATTGAGAGTTAATATAGTTAATCCAATTTAGAAACGGCACAATGCTAATGGGCTACTGGGATGAATTTTTTGCAGCCTCTGTCACGTGTGCGAACAGCAAGCAAAAAAAATTTATACCAGTAGCACGTTGCTACAAGAGTATTCCTTTTATTTTGAATCGACTATAGCAAAAAACAAAGTTGAAGCCGAAATGAAAACAAAGATAGTAGAGCGTGCGCTTATGGAACTACAATGGCAAATATGCAGTGAGACCAATCTGGCTTTGTTTTTTCCTAAACCTATGACTTTAGACAAACAGCAAAAATGCTGGGCTTTGGCCGATAGTATCCAACAGCTGCCAGAAGTCATAGAAGTGGTCATTGGTATGAATACGTTAAGTGTATTCATAGTGTCGTTACCATGGAGCGAGCTTAAAGACTTTAAAGATAGGCTATCCACTCTGCTTGATGATATCCCTTCAAAAACAATAAACGGTAAGCACATTGAAATTCCAGTGCATTATGGTGGCCAATATGGTCCTGATCTAAAAGCTATGGCTAATGAATTAGGTCTCTCTGTTGCAGCGGTTGTCGATTTACATACCGAGGCTACTTATACGGTTTATTTCATTGGTTTTCAGCCTGGGTTTCCTTATCTTGGCGGCTTATCTGAATCCTTGTACTTTCCAAGACATGCGATACCAAGAACTCAAGTGCCCGCAGGCTCAGTTGGTATTGGCGGTGAACAAACGGGTGTCTATCCTTTTGAATCTCCAGGGGGTTGGCAGCTATTAGGCAAAACCGACACTTCTTTATTTGATTTGAATAAATCATCTCCTACTTTGCTTAACGCAGGCGATACCTTGAAGTTTACCGCTATTGATATTTATGAATAAGATATCCGCAAATAAGGATCATAACAATAAGAAGTGCCAATAAAAAATACGAATAAATAGAAACACGAATAAATAGAAACACAAATAAATAGAAATATAAACAGGCGACATCAATGAAAATTTTAACCGCGAATGCCCTTGCTAGCATCCAAGACTCAGGACGATTTGGCTACCGAAGCATGGGCGTGGGTAAAAATGGGGTGATGGATAGCTGGGCTCTACAAGCAGGTAATGCCTTGGTAAAAAATGATCTCAACGAGCCTGCTATTGAAATTGCTTTAGGTGATTTGACCATACAGTTCGAGGAAGACGTCAGTTTTTGCTTAACGGGCGCGCTATACGAGGCATATTTAGATGATAAGCGCATTCCCAGTTATTGGCGTATCAATGCGCAAGCGGGGCAAACTCTGAAACTTTTACGTCCACTACAAGGCATGTATAGCTATTTGTGTGTGCATGGCGGCTTTGATATCGAGCCGGTATTGCAATCGGCTAGCACTAATCTAAAAGCTGGTTTCGGCGGCTTTGAGGGTAGATATCTTAAAGCAGATGACATCTTAAAAGTGAGAACCGCTGCCAGCTTACCTGTTATAGGAGTGGCTCGTCTTGTGCCAACCCGTATCATTAGAGTGATAAAAAGTAGCGAGTATGAGCGTTTTACGCCTTCCTCTAAGGACGCTTTTGAATCACAGCAGTGGAAGCTACAAAGTAGTAGCAACCGTATGGGCTATCGCTTAGCAGGCACATCGCCACTTGAGTTGATTGAGCCCACGCAGATGAGCTCGCACGGTGTCGATATTGGGATGATTCAAGTGCCGCCGCAAGGGCAGCCTATTGTTCTGATGGCTGACGCGCAAACAACGGGCGGCTATCCTAAAATCGCGACGGTGATTAACGCGGATATAGGATTGATGGCCCAAATCAGGTTTGGTAAAACCTGTCAATTTGTCATCGTAGACTTAGAGCAAGCATTGCGTGAGCAACAAAAAAGACAACACTATATCGATCAAATCGAGGAGTACGCTCATGAAAATTGATTTAAATGCCGACGTCGCTGAAGGCTGCGGGCAAGATAATACATTATTGACCATAGTCAGTTCTGCTAATGTCTGCTGTGGTCTTCATGCAGGTTCTTACGCTGAAATGCTAACGACCTTGCAATTAGCAAAAACAAACAACGTTAGGGTAGGCGCCCATCCCGGTCTAGACGATAGAGAGAACTTTGGTCGTACCAATCAAACCTTAGATGAAGCCGCTTACCGGGCCTTATTGGCCTATCAATTGGGTGCGACTAGAGCGCTCTGCGACTTGGTCGGTATACCTTTAGAGTATGTTAAACCGCATGGTGCTTTGTATAACCAAGCGGCCGTTGATGAAGCCTTGTCAGATATTTTAGTCAGCGAAATCAAGCGTTTTGATCCAAATTTAAAAGTGATGGGCTTATCAGGGGGTTATCTGGTTAAGTCAGCAAAAAGCCAGGGTTTAGCGACTATCTCTGAAGTATTCGCTGATAGAAATTATGAAAAAGACGGCTCACTAGTATCTCGCAGCAAGGATAATGCCCTAATAACCGATACTGATGAAGCGACCAATCATGTATTACAGATGATTACTGAAGGTACTGTCACTAGTATATGCGGCACAAAAGTACCAGTAGACGCTCAAAGTATCTGCTTACATGGCGACGGTGAGCATGCCATTTTATTTGCTAAAGAGATAAAAAAACAACTAGAGCTTAAAGGTATTAAGATATCTGCCTAAAAGTCTCTGCCTAGCGTTATTTTATTACATGAGTATCTTAAGCGTGATGACCATTGCTACCTATCTTGGAATCAGTTAAGCAACAAACTAAGGAGTCTATTATGGATATAGAGCAAGTGGCACGCGTGGTCGAACTTGTTGAGAGCAGTCAGGTGCATGAAGTAACGATTGCAAATAATGGCCAGTCTATTATAGTAGTCAACAACTTAAATAAACAGGCTACTACCAGTCCTACAGGGATAATGCCTAGCCACAAGGCCGAAAATAGCGGTGATGAGCATTCGCAGGTGCGTGCTATTTATGTTGGACAAGTCTACTTAAGTGAAGACGACACAACTGATAACCTAGTTAATAAGGGTGATCATATTAAAAAAGGTCAAACAGTTTGTTTTATTGACGAGCTGACCCGATTGCTGCCTGTCATCAGTGAGAAAGAAGGTATCGTCAGCGCTATTTTAGTTAAAAATGGGCAGAATATCGAATACGGTCAGCCTATTTTTAATCTGGAAGTATAAAGAACGTTTACTCTATAACTGATTACCAATCATTTATTCAATAAAACAAACACAATGAAACAAATATTTCATCATTAATACTGAGGGCTTATGAAAGACATTTAATTTCTTATAGGTATCAACCCTTAAGTGTGCTAGTTTGAATAATTTTAAGAAAGCTAGACAAAGACATAAATTTTCATGATTTCTGTCATTTAATGAATGATTAAAAATATTTCAACAATTAACTTTGTATCATCACACGCCTTATACGCCTTTAATAAGAAGATTTTATCATGCCAAACCAACGTCCGTTATATATCCCCTTTGCAGGTCCTGCACTATTAGAAACCTCTTTGTTAAATAAGGGTAGCGCTTTTTCATCAGAAGAACGTGACAGCTTTAATTTAACAGGTTTGTTACCTCACAATATTGAGACGATTGAAGAGCAATCATTACGCGCTTATCACCAACTTTGCTCATTTACTAGTGATATGGACAAGCATATTTACTTGCGTAATATACAAGATACCAATGAGACGTTATTTCATCATTTGATTGATCAGCATATCGAGGAAGTTATGCCGTTGATATATACACCAACGGTTGGCCAGGCTTGTGAAAAATTCTCTAAAATTTATCGCCGTAAACGTGGTTTATTTATCTCTTATCCTGAGCGCCATAAAATTGATGATATGCTGCAAAATGCAACCAAACAAAAAGTAAAAGTGATTGTGGTCACTGACGGTGAACGTATATTGGGCTTAGGAGACCAAGGCATTGGAGGAATGGGAATCCCAATTGGTAAATTAGCGCTATACACGGCTTGTGGTGGTATCAGCCCTGCTTATTGTCTACCAATTTTATTAGATGTAGGCACTAACAATCAACAGTTAATCGACGACCCCATGTACATGGGCTGGAGAAATCCACGAATTTCTGGTGATGAATATAATGAATTTGTAGACTTATTTATTCAAGCGGTTAAACGGCGTTGGCCAGAGGTATTATTACAATTTGAAGATTTTGCACAAACGAACGCCACACCATTATTGAATAAATATCGCGATCAGCTGTGTTGCTTTAATGATGATATTCAAGGGACCGCGGCTGTTTCAGTCGGTACATTGATTGCCGCTTGTTTAAATAAAGGTCAAAAACTCAGTCAACAAAAAATAGCATTTCTAGGTGCAGGCTCAGCTGGTTGTGGTATCGCAGAGCATATTGTTCGCCAAATGCAGCGTGAAGGCCTAACAGAAGAGCAGGCGCGTAAACAAGTCTTTATGGTCGACCGTTATGGTTTGCTAACGGATAGCATGACAGAGCTACAAAAATTCCAAGTACCGTTAGTACAAAAAGAATCCGCTATTGAAAGTTGGGATAAGAGTCAGAAACTCGGTTTAGCGCAAGTGGTTAAACAAGCAAAAATAACGGTATTGTTTGGTGTAAGCGGGCAAAAAGGTCTATTTACACAGGAGGTGATCGAAGCTTTATGTGTTAATACGGAAAATCCAATTGTATTACCGCTGTCAAACCCAACGTCTCGTGTTGAAGCAACACCGCAAGAAGTGACTAACTGGAGCAAAGGCAAGGCCATTATTGCAACGGGTAGTCCTTTTCCTAATACCACTTTTGAAGGTCAGTCTTTTGAGGTTTCCCAGTGTAATAACAGTTATATATTTCCAGGTATTGGCCTAGGTGTTTTAGCATCACGTGCGACGGGGATCAGCGATAATATGTTAATGGCCGCGAGCCAAGCACTTGCAGACATATCAATGGAATATAAAAAAGCACCAGGTGCATTATTGCCTCCAATAAGAGTCATCAGAGAGATCAGTGAAAAAATTGCCTGTGCAGTTGCACTACAAGCGATTGAAGATAGATTGGCATTACCTGTCACGGTAGAAAATTTAGAACGTCGATTAAAAGCTAATTTTTGGTTACCTAAATACCGCAACTATCGTCGTACCTCCTTCTAGCGGTTAGAAAGTGCATATAAAAAAGCCGAATGCTATTGTTACAAGTAGCATTCGGCTTTGTTTATTTTGCTTTTGATTTAACTGAACCGCCCCGATTACATCGGAGATTATCTATTTAAGTTAGGCCAACAGAGGCTTTAACAGATGAATAACATCTTTGGGTTTGCCTCTATCCGATAGGGCCTGCTCCAAAGCATCCAGTACTCATGTGGTGTTCATACGATTAGACACCTTCCAGCCGACGATAATACCAGCAAACACATCAATGATGAAAGCTCTGTAGAGCCAGCCACTACCTGTCTTGATATCAGTAAAGTCAGCGACCGTGAGAAGCACCGCTTCGCAAGGTTAGGATAACTGGCAGTAAAGTTATGCGTCATTAAGTCATCCGCCCGCAGCTGATCGTCATCGTATTCTCTTAGAATGTTGAGTCTCCGACAATACCAGGGTGGTTCAGTTGCTAAGTAAAAATACTACTGAGCAACTTCTGTCATCTCATTTAAGATGAACGATTCGAGCGTGCCATCTGTTGCGGCTACGAAGTCTTTTAAGTGTTGGTTTTCTTTATGTGTCAGCCACAGCTCACGCGATGCCCAACTTTCATGAAACATGAAGTGAGCAGGGTTTTCGTTATCTTGGTATAGATTGTATTGGAGACAACCTTCCTCTACACGCGTAACTGGTAGGAGCTTTTCAAGTTCAGTCTTCACTAAGGCGATGTGGTCATCTTTTGCAGTGATATTGGCAATAACGGTTAATATGGTCATTTTTAGTCCTTTTTTAGTGGGATTGTATTAAAAATATTTTAGTACAATTTTAATAATTTTTAAATCGTCCTGTCTTAAAATAAGTCGATACATTTTTATTTAGCATTGGTGTTTATCGGTTACGGCCCATCGTATATTTCCTTTACTGCCTTATCAAAGTAATATTCGGTATTTTGGAGATGATACTTGCCTCTCTAGCGGCGCTTACTCTCATCAACCATTGACTCTAAATTATTTGGTATAGGCGCAACATTAACGTCTTTAAATATCGCACAAGTAAAACACTTGTTGTGCCTAATCTTGATAATTAAATGAGTGGTTATCTAAAACTTGTACTTGAACGACCGTTCAATTATAGTTATAGTAACTGTAACAACAAGTAATAAAAAAATGGTTCAACTCACAATTCAGATTCTTGATTATTTCTATAGTTGCCAAACTAATATTTTTATATAATAGGATAGCGTTATGCTCAAGTTTTATTTTCACCAAACCCCAAACCCAATGAAAGTGGCTCTTTACCTTGAAGAGACCGGCTTGCCGTATGAATTGGTTGCTGTAGATACTTTAAAAGGCGAGCAACACACACCTGAATACCGCGCTATTAACCCGAATGGTAAAACACCGGCAATTGAAGACGATGGCACACGCGTGTTTGATTCGACTGCTATCTTAATGTACCTTTCTGAGAAAACGGGAAAATTAGCAGGACAGCCGGAAGATCGCGGTGAGATGCTGTCGTGGTTGCTGTTTGTAGCGACAGGCCTAGGGCCTTTTTCTGGTCAATCCGTTCATTTTAGACACAAAGCACCAGAAAAAATACCTTATGCTATCAATCGCTATCTTCGTGAAGCTGAAAGTCATTATGAAGTGCTCGATACCCACATGGAAGGCCGCGAGTATATCGTTGGCGACGAGTATTCAATTGCCGATATTTCAGCATGGGGCTGGATTGATAAAGCTGCTGTCGTATTAGACGAAGAAGAATTAGAGAGCTATCCCAACCTAAAACGTTGGTTTGCAAATGTAAATGCACGTCCTGCGGTAGAAAAAGCCCGAACTCTTGCTAAAAATATCGAGTTTAAGACTGAGTTTGATGATGTTGCCGCACGGGCGCTATATCCACAAAACTTTGATAAAAAAGCCTAATCGAGACAAACAGAACTAATATTTTTCACCAACATAGAAGTGATAAAAATGGAAAATCAATACACACCACCAAAAATATGGACTCATGACGCAGAAAGTGGCGGTAAATGGGCAAGTATCAATCGTCCGGTTTCGGGGGCAACCCATGAAAAAGAGTTACCTATCGGCAAGCATGCTTTGCAACTGTACTCAATGGGCACGCCTAATGGCCAAAAAATTACCATCATGTTAGAGGAGTTATTAGCATTAGGTAAGGATGCGGAATATGATGCCCACATGATTAAAATTGGCGAAGGCGATCAATTCACATCGGGGTTTGTAGATATTAACCCAAACTCTAAGATTCCAGCACTAGTCGATCACTCCAGCGACGATGCTGAGCCTATTTTTGAGTCGGCTTCGATTTTAGTGTATCTTGCTGAAAAATTTGAAGCACTGCTGCCTACAGAAGGCAATAAGCGTACAAAGGTCTTTAACTGGCTATTCTGGTTACATGGCTCCGCGCCATACTTGGGTGGTGGGTTCGGTCATTTTTATGCTTATGCCCCCGAAAAATTTGAATACCCTATCAATCGTTTTACGATGGAAATCAAGCGCCAATTGGATGTATTAGACAAGCAATTAGCGACGAACGAATTTATTGCCGGTGATGATTACAGTATTGCGGACATTGCCATTTGGCCTTGGTATGGCAATTTAGTTTTGGGGAATTTATACGACGCAAAAGAATTTCTCCAGGTTGAAGAATACACCCATATCCAGCGTTGGGCGACAGCCATGTTAACGCGACCAGCAGTACAACGTGGCTGCATCATCAACCGCAATTGGGGTGAAGAGTGGGAGCAGCTTGAAAACCGTCATAATGCTGATGATATTGATAGAGTCTTAGCATTAAAGCCAAAGTAGTTTATCTCGAATAAAGCCAAGCGATAAGGTAAGAGACCAAGTAATACTATTATTACTTGGTTTCTGTTTTTTAAGACAAGCTTTTAAGACAAAATTTCTAAGGTAGAAATTATGAGTGCCCCAGTAAAATTTAATCGCGATGATGTGGTTGAAAAAGCAAAAAATCTCTATTGGCAAAAGGGCTATCACGCAACGTCAATGAGAAACCTACAAGACGTGGTGAATATGCATCCCGGTAGTATTTACGCCGCTTTTGGCAGCAAAGACCAGTTGTTTGCAGAAGCACTAAATCGTTATGCTAAAGATGGCGCTCAGAGGCTTGCTGACTGTATGGCAGAAGATAACACCGTGCTGGGTGGTTTGAAGCGATTCATTCATAGCGTGACTGTATATAATACAGCCACTGCGCCAAGTGGTATGTGCATGATTGTCAAAACGGTCTCTGAACTCACCCAGAACGATAGCCCAGATTTATTGGCTCATGCAACGGGTATTTTAGAGAATATAGAAGCATCTTTTTCTGCTATTTTTAGGCAAGCCATCGACGATGGTGAAATCAGCGTTAAGAAAAATCCGGTTGAGCTGGCGCGTTATTTCCAGATTCAAATAATAGGTTTGAGGACGTATGCTCAAGTCACCAATGATAGTGATGCCGTAGAAAAATATATTGATGATATCTTTGAAAATATGGTGTAGAAGGGTATTTTTCTCTAGCGTGTCATAAAGCAATCATATATTCACCAGCGACACGTGGAGATATGATTGCTTTATGACATATACCCTAAGTGAAAACGGTTCGAAATCCCTGCCTGTGGTTTTAGGGTTATTATTATCAGTAACGCATGCGATGATTACCTTCGCAGCTTTTCCAAATATAATCTGTAGAATGACTATAAACAAACCAGTGCTATCGTAATTGTTATTAAATAATAGGGCTTAAAAAAAGATGGATTCCTCAAATATTCTATATTTAGTGGGAGTGTTCTTACAAAGGCGTAGCATAAAAATAATAGACCCAGCTTTACAGGTAAGTGACTACTATAGCTTTCAATATCTTTCAAAAGCTGAGTAATTCTCGCTAAAAGTATTCCACGCTAAAAAGGCTTTACGGTCTGCACACTAAGCCTGAGCAATGGTATCGAACAGTCTTGAACCATCTTGTTCTGCGATTTTTTCTTTCCTCTTCTCTTTTGGATTAATACAGTCGTGAATCAGCTGCTTTATTTCTAGGTTACGCTGGCGTGCCTGTTGCAGTGTGATGACAGGATATTTACCTAGAGTAAGAGAATGCTGTTTCCCTTGCCAACGATAAGCGCTGACCCAAACTTTATTCCCCGTGTGTCTTACCCACAGCTGAAGGCCATCGCCATCACTATGCTTATCAGGACGGCTAGGAGTGCATTTTTCACTTGGGGTTAGTTTGTTGATCATAGTATGAGTTAATAGCGTGTTGGTATATTTTCTCGTTGGTATAATCTATACCGGTACATATCCCAACTTTCTATATGGTTCGCCACAATCCTATATATTCCAAAACTTCCATAAAAAAAGGCTTGCCGCATCGCTGCGAACAAGCCTAATTCAATATATGGTGGGCCCAGTATCAACCACACGGTAATAATAACTTATTGATTTAAATAGTTTTTTAAATATAAGTTATTTATTATACCAACGGTTATACCAACAATCATCCCATGCTTTTACCTATGTATAGCGATAGTCTATTATCTATAATATTATTATTATTTTTTGTAATCAGAATTTTGAATATTAAAATATAAATATTTATTGCTTTTGTCAAGATTTTTAAGAAGTCGATAAAAAGTTAGTCAAAGGCATATTTTTCACGGCGTTGATTGAAAGCGCTTTCACCACCTTCTAATATATCTACAGCAAGTTCTTGAACAGTTGGCATGTCTATAGCGCCTTGTTGATCCGGTAAAATTTGTCCTTTATTGTCTTCTACACTGAGTACACCAATCCATTCTGCATCACCAAATACTGGGATATTTGCATTATGAGTGGCAAATAAAAACTGACGATTGAGTTTGGCTTTACGTAATTCAGATATTATAAGCTCGGAAATAAAGGAGTTGTCCAGATTGTCTTCTGGTTGGTCAAGAATGAGCGGGTCATGGTTATCTAACAATAGCAAGTGTAGAACAGCTGTGCATTGTTGTCCTGTCGACAAGCCGTTAATAGGTCGAAAAATATCCTCATCTTCACTATATTTTACGTTTAACTCTATACTGGTCGTATCCGGTATAATAATTTCCTCTAATTCTAGAAGTTTATATTCTGGCAAGTTACCAAAAGCACGAACTACTGAATCAGGTATACCAAGTTTTGCTTTAATTTCTGCCTCCCCTTGTCTAATAGTGTTTGCTATATTAGAAGGAGAGAAGTCATTGTCCGATAACCATTCAAGCCTTCTAACCCCAACTCCATCTAATTTACAATCAATGAAAAAATCAATCAAAATCTGTCTATTGGTTTCAGGGTGTAATTGTAAACGTACTTTCTTATCCAGTTTTTTATTTAATTTTTTTACGGATTTAATAAGTGTGCTTGAGCGATTACTGGTATGTTGGTCTAGTTCAAGCAATAGCTTACTACGTTGGCTATAGAGTATACTCAATTGTACTTGCTTGCTTTTTAAATCTATTTGTTTTGGTAGGATTTCTTCTATTTTTTTTAGTAGCGTTTGGTATTCTGTACCAATTTGACGACCTGTTTTACCATGGCTAGCAGGGATGTCTTTAAAGGCATCTTCAATCTGTTGTTCCTGTAAGCTATGTTGCTGTATTAGTTGCCGCTGAATTGGTAGTAGGTTATCTTTAGTAATTTTATATTGTGCTTCTAAATGGACTATTGACTTACCTAATGTATTTTTAAGATTATCCAATATCTCACGTTGTTGTACTAATAAAGCTTCATTGGGTAGGGTAGAAGTATTGGTGCTATTTAAAAAAACCGTGTCTGGTAGGCAGTCTTTTAAGGTCTGAATAGCGCTTTCAACACGACTTATGCTTTCAACAATCTGACGGTTTGATTGTTTTTCTTTTTCAAGCTTGGGTATGGTTTCTAGCTTTTTTTCAATCCCTAATACTTCAAACTGTTTTGCTCGATCTTCTAGTTTTGGCAGCTGCTCAATCTCAGCTTCAATATTCACTTTTTGCCTAATTTCTAGAATAATATCGTTTCTATTATCTTTTAGTGCTAATAGTACCCTATTAATTTCGATAGTATGTTGAGCGTGTTCACCATCTAAGAATTTTTGGATAAGTTGGTTATGGCTGTTTCCATTACGAGTTATTTCATAAATCTCATTTTGACCGTATAGTTCCATACCTGGTAATAGGTCTAGGGGGTGATAGGGTGATATGCTTCCGTATTCATCTTTTACAGTTGGTTGGCTACCGTATTTTCGGATAACTGTAAAACTCTGTCCGTGCATCACAGCTGAACGCACCTTTATTTCTATCCTTCCTCTTTCGGAACCAAGGTTATGCTTGATGATATTGTCATGTTGCTTTCGTGCTTCTTCGCTAACGAATGACATATCAAAAGCAAAACGGATACATTCTAATAGTGTTGATTTTCCTGTACCTCTACCGCCAATAACTGCATTCAGATGATCTGATAGCTCTATATCTATGCCATCAAGATAGCCACCTATAATTCTCACTCTCTGTATAGCTGATGCATAGCTTTCTGGTTTATCACAGTTAAGGCGCACTCGTGAACCAGCATCCAGAAACGCTTGTTTAAATGATGTAAAACAGGGCTTGGTCATTTTTATGAGACACGAAGAACCATTGCTTTTGATTTGTTCTGGCTCACAAACATCTGCTGCGTTGATAGCAACCATTTCGCGTTTACACTTGTAGTTTGGATCTTTATTCAGAAAGACCTTGCGATAAAAGTCATTTTCTACTCCTCTTAAATCCTCAATAGAGCCAGGAATTTGTGCTGATAATAGTCCGCTATGTTGCCACACATGATTCATCTTACCAATTTTCAGGATACCGTTGTCACTCGTAGAATGTGCTGCATATATAAATCCGTTTTGCTGATTCACCTCATCAATTAATTGTTCTGCACTTAACCTAGAAGGGCGAATTCCATCTTGTGGATCAAGTAATCGCAAAGAACCTAAAATTCGTTCTAATTCTTGAGAGGTTTTGGTTTCGTCAAATAAGCATACGAAGTGAATCTTCTCGCTAGAAGCTATTTCAAATCCTGGGAAAACTACAATATCATGTGCAGTAAACAACTCTCTTATTGAATCAATGTTATCAACACAACCGTGATCAGCTAAGCCTATAATATCTATATTCGCCTCTATAGCGGCATCTAATAACTGCTGGTTATAGTCTGCTTCTGAAGTTTCCTGCTTCTG
Source organism: Psychrobacter sp. PL15 (assembly GCF_035984995.1). Taxonomy (NCBI): domain Bacteria; kingdom Pseudomonadati; phylum Pseudomonadota; class Gammaproteobacteria; order Moraxellales; family Moraxellaceae; genus Psychrobacter; species Psychrobacter sp. PL15. Next base: position 16,689 of record NZ_JAXCIB010000010.1, on the reverse strand, counting down.
TCCACGGTATTTAATATAGCTAGCAGGATTTACTTGAAGGGCGCATTTAAAAAATCTTGCGTATCTTTTATTATTTGGACCCATTTTAAAATCTCTTTTAATGACTATTTTTATTTATTTGAGCTATTCTGAAAAAACCTTAAATATAAACTTGGTAAACTAATGATAATAACAAGAGTTTACCATAACTAAAAAAACAAGAGCCTGCAGTGATGAGTTTAAAGCTGAAGTCATTAAGAAAATAGCAGACAACAATGATAATATTTCAGCCACTGCAAAGCAGCTTAGCATTACCATGCAAATTCTAATATTGCCCACGTCACCTGAGTACTCCTAAAATTAGTAAGAACCAGCTAAGGTATGCTCGCAAATGCTGAGCTAGTCGCTTTGATTGCGACAACGGTTTTATTGATAGTAATATGCCATGAAAATCTATTATTTTTTTACCTGAGAAGCAAGGATAGTGTTAGCAATAATTACTTTAGCAGCTTATGCTGGCTCTACATAACCATGCCCTTTCTAAAACAATATACTATGTTATGATCTACTACTATTGCTATAACGAGCTTTCAACAAAGCAAGTAGGTAAACTATGACTCAAGAATATGATCCAGAATCTATAGAATCCAACGCTTTAGTCAAGCGTACTAGCAATGGGCTAATAACCAGCAAAGGTCGCAGGAGCCAAATCAGCTTAACGTCTGATATCATTAAGGCGGCGGCAATATCACGGGCCTCTAGCCAAGTATTAGTTGATGAAAGCTGGATGCAAGAAATATGGGATTGGGCAGATAAGTTTGGAATTGATGAACAAACTATGCCTCGTAATAGAATAGAGCTATTGAAATTAAATGCTATTAAAATTATCCATGAGGTAATTGACGTATTACCTGACAGCATAGGGAACTTAAGTAATCTTAAGTCACTTAATATTAAATATAGCGAATTTACCTCACTACCTGAGAGCATAGGAAATCTAAGTAATCTTGAATTACTTAAAGCTACACATGGTAAGCTTAACTCATTGCCTGAAAGTATAGGAAATCTAAGTAACCTTAAAGAACTTCATGTTAATAACAATTATCTTACGTTACTACCTGAGAGCATAGGAAATCTAGTCAATCTTGAAAAGCTTTATATTCGTCGTAACATCATCACATCACTACCTGAAGATATAGGAAAACTACATAATCTTGAATCACTTAATGCTGGTAGTAACAGGCTTACCTCACTGCCCGAGAGTATAGGAAATTTAAGTAACCTTAAAGAACTTCATCTTGATGTTTTCCATCATTATTGCTTGACTAAAACTATTGAAAACTCAAAGGCTTCTAAACCAGTCTATGTTAATAGTAATAATATTGTGTCACTACCTGAGAGTATAGGAAATCTAGTCAATCTTAAGGAACTTGATGTTGAAGGCAATAATCTTACCTCACTGCCCGAGAGTATAGGAAATCTAAGTAACCTTAAAGAACTTCATGTTATAGGCAATAATCTTATCTCACTGCCCGAGAGTATAGGCAGTCTAAGTAGTCTTGATTCACTTAGTGTTACTGATAACAAACTTACGTCACTACCTAAGAGCATAGTAGACCTAGTTAATCTTAAACGACTCAGTGTTAGTATTAATCAACTTACGTCACTACCTGAGAGCATAGGAGATCTAAGTAATCTGAAATCACTTGGTCTCGGTAGTAATAGCCTCACGTCATTACCCGATAGTATAGGAAATTTAATTAATCTTGAAATACTTAATATTGATAACAATAACCTTACTTCACTACCTGAAAGTATAGGAAATCTAAGTAGTGTTGAATCCATTGACCTTAGTAATAATAACTTCACATCATTACCTGAAAGTATAGAAAATTTAATCAATCTTCAGTCACTCAATATTGATTATAGCGAATTTACGTCATTACCTGAGAATATAGGAAACTTAAGTAACCTTAGTTATATTAGTATTGTTGATACCAATATTACGTCACTACCTCAAACCATTGATCAAACAAAGGTTCATATCTATAGAGAATAGGATTATCTTTAAATATAATATTAAATACTAAAGTTAATCTAACATTCAAACAGAAGCTATCTTCGAATATATCTCGCTTGAGCTTGAAAAAGTACAAAGTATCATTTATATTGCCGTTGCTTTGCTCATCAATCAAAACTTATTTAACGTAATCCTCCAAAAAGTGCAGCAAGGTATCACTGTTCATCTGATGCTGTCAAATGATGATATAAATCAATAAAGGCGCATTTACTATGATCAAACTCTGATATCAAGAGACTTACCTAAGCAAAACATCAAACTATTATAAGCTTAACAATCAGCCAAAAAGTATAGATGTGCCATAATATCATTAATATAACTAAAAATAAGACACGTAAAACATGACCAAAAAAGATGGACAGAAATCTATAGAATCCAACTCTTTAGTTAAGCGTACTAGTAAGGGGTTGATGACTAGCAAAGGTCGCAGGAGCCAAATCAGCTTAACGTCTGATATCATCAAGGCGGCGGCAATATCACGAGCTTCTAGTCAAGCATTGGTTGATGAAAGTTGGATGCAAGAAATATGGGAATGGGCAGATAAATTTGGAATTGACGAAGATACGATTCCTCATGACAGTGCAGCTTTATTAGCCTTAGAGTACCTTTTTGTTTACGATATTAGTTTTTTACCTGAGAGTATAGGCAATCTTATCAATCTGACATCTCTTACTGTTAGAGCTAACAAGCTTAGTTCGCTACCCGAAAGCATAGGTAACCTTGTTAACCTGACATCTCTTAATATTGGAGCTAACAAGCTTAGTTTGCTACCTGAGAGCATAGGCAATCTTGTCAATCTGACATCTCTTTATATTTTCAGCAACAAGCTTAGTTCGCTACCTGAGAGTATAGGCAATCTTATTAATCTGACGTCTTTTGATGTTTCATCGGATGAGTTTTTACCTAACAAGCTTAGTTCCCTACCTGAGAGCATAGTTAATCTTATCAATCTGACATCTCTTCATGTTGGAGCTAACAAGCTCACTTCGCTACCTGAAAGTATAGGTAACCTTGTCAATCTGAGGTCTCTTGCGGTTTCACACAACGAGCTTACTTCACTACCTGAGAGCATAGTTAATCTTATCAATCTGACATCTCTTCATGTTGGAACTAACAAGCTCACTTCGCTACCCGAAAGTATAGGTAATCTTACCAATCTGACGTATTTTGGCGTTGAAAGTAACAAGCTTACTTCGCTACCCGAAAGTATAGGCAATCTTAGAAACCTGATGGGACTTTATGTTTCAGATAACGAGCTTACTTCGCTACCTGAGAGTATTGATCAAAAGAAAGTTAATATATATCAGTCAGGAGTGTAGATAAATTGCAAACTGAAGCCATTTTTGAGTGTATTGCTGACCGTATCTCGCTTGAGCTTGAAAAGGCTCAAAGCAGTATTTACATCGCCGTTGCTTGGTTCACTAATCAAAACTTATTTAACGTTATGCTCCAAAAATCGCAGCAAGGCGTTACAGTACAGCTAATGCTATCTAATGATCATATTAATCAACAAAGTCGCATTGACTATAATCAATTGAATATTGGTAGCTCTGCCGCCTATCTTATTGGTGATGGTAAGCAAGACCTTATGCATAATAAGTTCTGTATTATTGATAACGACACTGTGATTAATGGCTCCTATAACTGGAGCTACAAAGCTGAAAAGAATCATGAGAATATACTTATTACCAAAGGTGATGAGGTTTTAGCAGATCAATTCATTAAACAGTTCAAAAAAATTCGTAATAACTACTTTGGTTATCAAGAAGACAATCCAGAGCTACCGCTCGATAAAATCATTAAACGCCTTGAGATTATAAAGAACTATGTTGTTTTAGAAGACATAGAAGACATCACTCGTGAAAATGGCAAGCTAAAAGTATATGCTTTTCAGCAAGATATCGCTGCCATCACTCAAGCACTACAACAGCATAGCTTTGAGACTGCAATAACGCTTATTGACCTATTCATTAAAAATCATCATGCCTTAGTTATCTATAACGACATCGATATTAGTGCTTTAAAACTAGAAATCCGCCAGCTCGAGCATCAGCTCAACGCCTATGACAATGAAAAAATAGAATTAGAGCAATTGTGCTCAGAGTTTTATCATCGTCATACACAGGAGCTTGGCAGTTACATCAAACGCTTATTAGAGCTGCGTAAAATATCTACTGAAGATGATCCAGAAGAATACGCAGAAGCGGTGAAAGATGAAGAAGGCTATAATAAGCAGTTTGAACTCGAATCTGAAAAAGAAATCTACCAGCTAGACGATGAGCAACGTTTAGAGATAAAAAAAGCCTATCGACAGGCCAGTCAAATCTGTCATCCTGATCGTGTTAATGAAAACATGAAAGACATCGCGCAAGAGATTTTTATTAAGCTTAATGAGGCTTACAAGAAGAACGATGTGGACGAAGTGAAGCAGATTTTATCTGAATTAAGACAAGATATATTCAAGCCACGTTCAGAAACGGTCAGCGAGTCAGATCAGCTAAAAGTCATTATTAAGACGCTCAAACATAAAATAAAAAATCTTGAAGACGAAATATTTATAATCAAAGACAGTGAAGACTATCAAACTATTAGTAGTATTGACGATTGGAATAGCTATTTTGAAGACGTAAAGGCACAGCTGATTGAAGAAATTGATTATCTTGAAGCCAAAATATAGTCGATATACTATAAAACAAGCACGGTGCTACTGGGATAAGTTTTACGCCGCCTCTGTCTGCGCGGACACAGCAAGCAAGAAAAGCTTATCCCAGTAGCGCGTTGTAATATTTGTACTTATTTTAGTTAGGGCTGACTATAGTTAAAGTAGATGAATTTAATGACGATATAGACATATGGTTTTAAATGTTATGACAATGGATAAATAACCTTAGTTGATTAATAAGTAAAACTCAGCTCACCATAAAATAAAAAGTAGGTAAATAATGTCGCTCTGTCAAATGCATAAAAATATCGAAGATGAAGTAATTGATTTTAATGCCCATGTACAGTCAGCAGGAGAAGAGTCTATTACAGATTACTTATTCTGGAGGTGGTCTTTAGCTAACCGAAGTACTTCTCATTTTACTGCCAAAACCTTTACAAAGATCGAAGAGAATAAAATTACTGGTGCAGATTTTGAAATGGAAATATGGTTCATAGGCGATAATTATAGCTTACCTCTAGCAATACAAGCTAAAAAAATATCCAATGAGCATAAGGCCTATCGTAGTGCCTTTAGTTACCCAGATGACACTAAACAACAAATTAATACTTTGCTAAATTATGCGAAGCAGAATAAACGTGTCCCTCTTTATATGCTATATAGTAAATCAGCAATGTGTACTTACTCAAAAACGCCAGATTGTGGCATTTATATTGCCAATGCTCTAGATATTGAAAGGTTCTCAGATTTACCAAAAGGAACGAAATTACCAAAGACAAGTATTTTAAATAAGTGTATTCACTTCTACCAGTTATTTTGTGCTTCAAACCAAAACGACTTAACTGGAGAAGATTCTATACAGACTGTTATAAGTACACTGAGAGAATTACTAGCAGAAAAGAGCGCTTTTACAGAAGCTGTTATTAAGCAAGTTGAAGATTGTAAAACAGAAATACTACCTAATTACGTTAGATTAATTTTAGACAGTGACCAACAAAAACTTAATATTGATGAAGAGCTAGTACAAATAATTCAGAAAATGAGCAAAAGTTATGGGGAGATAGAACCGAGAAAAATTGTAGTAATTGATGCTAGACAGAAAGACCGTCAGGATTTTATTGAGATATGATCTAAGGTAAAAATAGTCTTAATATTAGATTAATCAAACACCAATTTTGACATTCTCACCTAATTAAAATACCATCAGTGAAAATATCGACCACTTAGCTACTCAGAAAAAATGTATTCTCTTACTATAAAAAATGACTGCTTCAGTGTATTTATACCGACTTTAATACTCGCTGGCATGCTTGAGCTAAATAAGGATCAACCGTATCTTGTTTAAGCAGCCATTTAAGATAGCCAGCACCCTCAGAACTAGTGGCTAAATCTGCAATAGCTTCACCCTTATGTTTACCAAAACTTAAATGCGTCGGTATACGTGCCATTTCACTAAATTCATATAAGCTTTCCACATCACTTATCTCATGACCTTGGCTATTCGCTAAATCAATCAAACTACCAAGCACCAGCTCAGTAAAATAAATATCAGCAATGGCAGCATGAGCATTTCTTGCTTGAGCACGCGCTATATCTCGGTGAAAGTGATAGAGAAGGGATACTAGCTTATGGCTTTCAAGCGTAGGAAGTAGGTAGTTAGCCATCGCATTGGTACATATCAGATTAGGGGTATGGGTCACACCAGCATTTTTAAGAACGGCCATATCAAAATCAATATTATGACCTATCAAGTACTCAACACTGCTAGGCAGTCTAAAATCTGTGTGAGGTGGCTCATCTGTCACATCTTCACCACAGATATGTGATATCGCCATAGAGCCTAAGCTAATTTCTTTTAAAGGATTAAAGCGCTTAGCTCGCGGAGCTTGTAATACAAAGACCTTGCCATCGTTTATTTCAACAATAGAGTAGGCTGCTTCAGTCATATGCGGTTTAACAAACCCCAATATTAAGCACATCACCTAAGTAAAATACTAACTAAAGAAAGGTTGCTAACACTATGCATAATATAGTGTTAGCAACCTTTCTTTAGTTCTATCAAAATCAGTCATACCGTATATGAGTTTATAATCTTAATATTCCTATAACCACACTAATGAGGTAGTTGGCATCTGACAAATCTCAAGCCAGCCTATAAAGTGAGTTTTCTATAGCGTTAAATTCGTTTAAAAACAGCACGGATTTTGAATATTACTCAAGGGCCATAAATATTTTCATTTATATACGGACATCACTTATCTAGCTTAAAAGTAGCAAATCTATATATCTGATCAGACAATAAGATACTACTCCCGCTGTTTCCAGTCCTCTTGACCTACACGCATCCGGTTAAGTAAGTCACGTCTCGATCTCCAGTCAGGTATGTGTTTATCTAATAAAGCTTTAAACCTATCGTTATGCTGTCGTTCTTCAAAGTGTAATAACTCATGCACGATAATATACTCTAAACAGGGAAGGGGGGTTTTAGCCAATCCAAGATTAAGTAATATTCGCCCTTCCTCGATATTGCAGCTGCTCTATTTAGTTTTCATCTTTTATACTTGCCAGCCAGAGACAGTCCCATCGATCTGCTCAGACCATTTATTGATTAAAATCTCTCAAATTGATGCCACTTCCTAAAGAGGTTACCTTTTTCAAGGTACTGATAGCATGTGTGATCGGGGCATACTAAAAATGCGCTTTTTCAACCATTGCTCCAAGATGTCGCGCTCTATATTTTTATTGTCAGTGCAGTACTGCCAGTTGCCCAGATAGCGATAGCCTAGCATGTCGGTAAAAAGGCGTATGACACGGTTTTGAGTGAGTCTTTCTATATCGTCCACGTTACTCATGAGGTATACCTGTTAGCTCTAGATTTAGTCCTTGCAACATAATGTTTAGCATTTCAGTTTCATGCTGAGCAATCATTTTTTTATCCCATGTGTCTGGCTTACCTTGTATGCACTCAATCATTCTCAGTAGCTTTAAGCTATCGATTTGCCCACTTTGAATATCTCCACTTTGAGAGAAATACTTTACCTTAACATCAGGCATGTCATTACTCACACGTGAATTAAGGCTATGGCTAATCAAACATAAATTGCCAAAAGAGTGCAACAGTGAATTTTTTGCGTCTTTATCTTCCAAGAATATACTGTCATTTCGCTTATTTTGTGGATAAAAATGCTCTACAGAGCTTCTAGCGGTAAAGGTAAACTTAGGATAGTTACCGTTTAGCCAAAGCAAATAATCTAAATAATTAAATACAAAAATGTTGCGGATATTACCATACCTGAGATACTGCTTAATTTGTGTACGTAGATTATCAGTACTCAAGTTGTCATGGGTATGTTCAGCCAATAGCTTATTGAAGTCTGAAGTTTGATAAATGATTTGATGGTAATCATCAGGCTCATCAGTCAAATAACGCCTTAACATAAAGGCGCGAGCTATTCCTTCCAAATGTTCAAGATAAGCTACGCTATTAAGCCCCATTTCATCGTGTTGATAATGCGTACAAGCATAATATAAAACGGCATTAAGCCAGTGCTTATAGTTTGTGGTGGGGGTTGAGACATGAAAAGCACTTTGCAACATCACTAGCTTGTCATTATTACTCTCAAAGCTATTTTTGTAGTAGCTGTTTTTTTTATCTTCATTCTTGATCAGCTTATTAAGTGTCCATTGCCCTTTACTGTCTTGAGTATTGCGCTTTATTATAAAGTGATCAAAGATGAATTTGCTTTTAAGTAAGGCGTATATAAAAGTCTTTACTTGAGATAAAGGCGTTGTCTGATGGTTAGTTTCTATACTTTGATCAGTATCTGAGATATGAGTATTTTCTAAGCTGGATGGTTTTAAAATAAAGGTTTCAAACTGGGTTAGCAGCTGTTTGTCATCAAGTGCAATGTCCTGTTGGTATGAGGACTGCAGGTTCACCATGATTCTCAAAGCATGTAAAAGAAGGCTTGAGAAATTAACTAAGCTATAGTAAGTCTCACTATTACCGTCATCTTCTTCTTTATCAGCGGTATTATTAGGATTAGGTGGACTGTCAAAACTATCGTCAAGGATGTCATAAAGAGAGGGAAGTGGCTTTGATTTATTGTTTTGAGCATCGTCATTACAGCCAGAATATTGCTCATTATCCGGCTGGGAGTTGTTCGGACCATCAGACTCTTTATATATCTTAAGCAATTCATCAAAATCTTTAGGCCGCAAAAGAGTTAAATTATCTGAAAATAACTTGAAACGTAAAGTAGGATTGAATCCATACTGTACGTATTTGTTCATATTGGCACAAGCTTCCCAAACATTATGAATCAAGGCTTTAGCTAGTTTTTTGTCCACAAATACCATCTCGTTTTCGTCAGCCTTTTCAATGACTGACAACAAACGCGCTTTGATAATTTCATGCTTCTCTAACTGCTCGCCTCGGTTATTCATGACTTCAAAATAATGATTTAAATCCGTTTCGTCAGGCACAGGTACACGAGCAATTTGTACATATTGAAATAGATAATCACAAAACTCTTCAAGGGTTGTAGTGGATTGTTGGTTCTCATTATTAGGGGTAATAAATTTACTTTCCATTACTTCGCTAATAGACTTATAGCCGTTGATAATAGCGGGATTTAGCTTAGACTCATAGAGGTGCTCATAGGTTTCTAGATTGTCATTTAGCAATAATTCTAACGTCTGGGTAGATTTCGGGCGGCTTTCAAACTCAATATTTTGTTCTATATACCACAACATATCATAATCACTACCTATACTTTTAAAGTAATTCCTTAGGTATATGATTAATAAGCTCAGAGTAGTAAAGCGTTGTTGACCGTCAATAACTTCAAACACTTTACGTTTTGAGGATAGCTGTGGTCTCTCAAATACCACCAGTGTACCTAGATAATAATTCTTATATTCTTTTGAATTTTTTGCATCAATTTGAGCGTCCATAATATCGACAATAAGCTGTTCAATCTCACTATTGCCCCAAGCGTAATTACGCTGATACATTGGAATAAGATAGTGCTCGGTGCCATTAAGTAGCCCCTTTGGTGTTAGTAGTATCACTTGCTCAGTTGCGCTCGCATTACGGTTTTTCATGATTTTATTTTTCTCTATTTATCAGTCAAATAGTTGAGGTGACCAAATAATTGGTATATGTCGTTATCAGTTTTTTTATTAGACTCTTTTATGCCATTGCCTCTTAGAGGGTGAACACCAGTGATCCATACTTCTTTAGGCAATGTAGCGTCTTTGATGCGTTTGAATAACATACCGTCAACCGCATGATTGTCCATCGTTGCGAGTTTTACCGCATATTGTCTTAGGCGTATTTTGTATGCCCAAATAAACATAATCTCTATAACCTGTGATAAATCTTGCATACCAAATTTATCAATATAGTAGATAAAAGCATTATCAAATAAGTTACGAGTATATTTGTCACCCTGACGCCACTTATCACTATAAGTATCTAAGATCTTAACAATCTTCGATGCTCGTTCATTTAAGGTTTGGTTATAGACAGTTGCATAGGAAGGGTTGTCTTTATTCTCTGAGGCGTGCGCACTATCAATCGTTTTAGTGCGTTCAATAAGCGTATCGTAATATTCAACCATTTCAAAAAAACGACGACCGTTGACTATCTTTTGGTCTAGCTGAAACGGGTAGTTCATTGCTTGAGCATCAATATGACGGTGCATATTGCTATTATAGTCATCAACAAAATGATGCGTGATCATCATGGCTTTGGCGTAGTGTGGGAGCTCTTTTTTGTGTAAAGACACCCCTTTAAAAATATCTACATGACGACTGGTAAAGTTGCGGGCTGGTTTATGATCTATCCAACGCTTAATCCTAAATAAATGCTGACTAAACAGCCTGTGTAATTCGTCATCTTCCAAACTTTCCCAGTGAGCGACAGTTTGCGCTTTAATATTTGGATTGAGCCGTTCATCATAGGCGCTGAACTCACGTAAATGAAAAGCCTTTAATAAGTCATGAGGATATAACTCTTTACCGCGAGAGTTCTGTGAATCAAAAAACTGAAAGGCTTCTGATTCATCTTCCAATATAAAGATTACCACCTCACACTGATTTAGCAGAAAATCAATATGTTCGATGCTGAGCTCGCCACGGCTTATAATGCGTCGTATCTCTTGAAAGTTCGAGTGCAAATTATAGATGGATATATCGCTAGCAAACTCTTGTTTTTTAGCTAGGGCTGGCACGGTATTAGCTAGCTCACCTAGTATTTTTCCGATAGCTTTTGCTTCTATCGGTTTGGTTAAATTATCAGCACGATAATGTTTGATAATTGCCATGACGGTGAGCATCAGTGTTAAGGTGCGCTGTTGACCATCGACAATATTAAGCACGTCTTTATCATCTTTATCCTTAGACTTATGAAGCACGATAGTGCCGAGGCGATAGGCTGGCTTGTCACATTGCGTCTTAATATCATTGAATAAGCTTGCGATATTGTGCTGATTCCATTTGTAAGGTCGCTGATACTCAGGGATAGTGAGTAGACCTTCACTCAGTAACTGCTTTACTGAGATTATCGTTCTGTGCTGGAGTGTGATTGATTCACTCATAATTAGTGATTACCCTTAAATTTACAGAATTATATAATAAACATTAGTTGTTTAGATAATCTATTTTTCATTTGTTGAAGTAAAATATTTGTCGTTACTAGTCCAGTATAGAGGGCAACCTATAAAATAAATTTACAAGTTGTCCTCTATACTGGCTTTTATGATAAACATATAGGCCTACCATAATGATTGCCTCTTCAAATAATTGTTCTTTAAAAGAAACTCTATCTATTGCCCAAGCTTGTGTAATTACCTTTCAAGGTAATGCCAGTAATAACCTGCAGCAAGATGCTTTTTTCTTTTTAGATAATTGGTATCAAGAAGATTTAGGTGTGATGGCAATGATGCCAGTTGCAGCACCATTTTGCTTGGCAGTGTCAGATGGCGTCGCAAGCTCCAATCACTCTCAGCACTGCTCAAAGGCGGTGGTAAAAGCAATCAGACGTTTATGGAACGATCATAAATGTATCTGCTCAGACAGTATTCATCAATCGATTAATCAAACCCAGCATTCGTCTAAGCGTCATGGTGCAGCAGCAACTCTCGCGATGATTGTCGGAGAGTTGAATAGTGATGGAACAATAAAGGCAACGATAACGCATGTGGGTGACAGTCGTATTTATTTGCTGTTTAAAGGTGCGTCACAATGGCAGTGCCTGACTCGAGATCATAATCTATTGAATGAGCTCATTGATCAGCAAGCACAAGAGCAAGGCCGCCAAGCAGAGTTTGCAGACTATAACTGGGAGGGAATGGCAGGGAGTCTATATAGCATTACTGAATGCTTTGTATTGACCAGTGATGACAGTTATACAAGCAGTGAGGCGCCAGAAAGTGTGTCTCAAACGATTGATGTTAATAGTGGCGATTGTATCTTGGTTTGTACGGATGGCATTCACGACTTAGTGCCAAGCCATGAATGGCAATCTATCAGTGCGGACACTGATTTACAGCATTGGCTAATCGCTCTAAAAGACCAAGTTTATGATTCAGAGGGCAATGCTTATGATAATGGCACCGCGATTTTGGTTCGCTTTGATTGAATATTTATTTTAATAATGAAGCTATAAACTTATCATTGAACGATTTAACTGAGAAACCCATATGCCCACACACCCAATCGCAAGCTATACAAAGTCGACACGTCTATTCGCTTTATATCAATGCCTGCCTCGGAGTGAAGCTGATGCTATGTCATTAACAGAGATTATGGTTGGTTATGGTGATGATTCAGATAATTTCGCTAATGAACGTAAAAATTTAGAGAACGATCTGATTGGCTTAAATCAAATATTTAACGATATTTTTTATAGTTACGCCTTGGTGAGAGTACCAGCGTGGGGTCAGAATATCAGCGGACAAACAGCACTGTTTTATATTGAGCCTAGTTTTAGCATCGATATCATTAATGAGCAAACAGTGTTCTTTTGGGAGATGCTAGATAAATATACCGCAAACTATTTACCAGTATCTTTTAAGCAAAATATCACAGATAAGCTCAACCAATTAGGCCGGCATAATAAAAATAATTTTCATAAAAGTAAGCTAGGACAATGGCAAGATTATCTCATTACCTTACCGAGCATAGTACAGGCACCGACGCTTAATAATGATGTGATTGCAAGCATTCACCAAGCTCTGCTAAATAGGCTACAACTTAAAATAAGCTATCAAAATAAATGGAATGACAGTCCTGCTGAGAGAGTCATCTACCCTAAAGGACTGATCTTTATTGACAATATGGTCTACCTCACAGGCTTTAATCCTACTGATGATCATATCGATGATGAGGTACTGCTAAAAGCGCATCGCAACTTTGCAGTCAATCGTATCACTGAGGCAGTAGTCATAAATAAACCTGTCCCTGATTGGGTAGGACGAAACAGCCTCTCATTAAAGTATTTGTGTGAACGGGGTAAGTTGGAGCCGACTGATAGTGTTCAGATCAAACTAGTTTTAAGGGTACAGAAATACGCCTGTCAGCATCTTTATGAGCGTCCATTATCGCAAGATCAGCAGATAACAATTATCGATGATACTTGGAATCAAGTAAGCGCTACTGTTGCTAACACTCAACGCTTACAAGACTGGCTAGTGAGTATGTCGCAGCTGGCCGTGGTTGTTGAGCCAAGTGAGCTGAAAACAGTGATTCTTGAGCGTTTGCATAGTGCATTAGAGTTATATGGAGATTAAGATACAGTTGTTAATAATGTGATCTTAAATTATTTAACGACAAGGTTACTTTTCAGCTTTAAAAGGAAGTTTAAAATGATAACAAAAAATACGATTACTATAGAGCCATGGATGAAAGAACTGTGGGCTTGGGCTGATAAGTTTGAGATATCTGAAGAGGATTTGCCACGTAATAGAGAAGGTTTGTTGACCATAACAGATTTAGACATTCGCTCTAATCAACTTACTGAACTGCCTGAAAGTATCGGTCAATTAACTAGACTAAGACGATTAATGGTTAGTGATAATCAACTAGATAGATTGCCAGACAGCATCGGTCAACTTATTAATCTAGAATGTCTAGATATTAGTGACAATTCGCTCACTACGCTACCAGAGAGTATTATTCAGCTTAAGGAGCTGGAGTTTATTGCTATTGCTGAAGATGGTGCTACGAATAAGCTAGTTGATTTATCTACAGAGGTCACTGCTTTTTTACGTGGCTTAGGTGATGGTTGTAGAGGATGTAGTGACCCTATCAAATCCACTAAACCTAGTAATAGTATTCAGGATTATATACAAAAACAGATGGCGTTGAATAAAGAACAGATAGTCATAACTGAAAATATTGACCGAGAAGGGCTGCAGACAGTCATCGACTGGGCAGAGTCATGTGACCTATCTGTTTATAGCATTCCAAGAGATATTGATGAACTGGCTAACAAGACATATATATCGATCGATTCGTACACGCAGCCAATACCAAAATCTATTGGTTGTTTGACGCAACTAAGACACTTATCTTTATGTGAATCTATGTCATTAGGTGACAATAATTGCCAAGCTGATGATAGATTGCCAGACACTATTACCAATTTGGTGAATCTTGAAGAGCTCAGATTAACTTGTAACGATTCTGATTTTATACCTACTAACTTAAATGAACTAAAAAGTCTAAAAACTTTGGAAATTAGCTTTCATGATGTGTCTGCAATTCCTAAGGTATTGGTAGAGATGAGTTGTGATATCAAATTGCATCTATCTAGTAAGCAAGACAGGTTGCCAGACAACTTGACGGATATCAGATGTCTAACCGAACTATTTATCGATAATGACCGCTTAACCGTATTACCCGATAGTATCGGAGCATTAACTCAGCTTCAGTCTTTAGGCCTAAGTTGCAACAGCCTTACTCATTTACCTGAGACACTCGTAGGGTTAGAGCAGTTAACTGAACTTAATGTTTGGAGCGAGAGCCTAACGGTGTTACCCGATGCCATTTCCAAGTTAAAAAGCTTAAAGGAAATACGACTTGATTGTAAGCATTTAGCCCACTTGCCTAATTCATTAGAAAATCTAAAAAATTTGTATAAACTAACTATTAGAAGTGAACACTTAAGCAGATTACCCAACGATATCGCTGAATTAACCGGTTTAAAAGAACTGCACATGGCTTGTCCAAGTATGACAACTCTACCAAGTAATATCGATAGACTGCAACATCTTAAGACCTTACTCATCAATTTTGACAACGATGGTCATGTGGAATCATACCAGGGTAGCAGAGGTGAGGCATCGACATTATCAGGGCAGGTCACTACTTTACCTGAATCGACAGGGAACTTGCCAAATTTAGAAATATTAAAAATTCGTAGTGCTTATCTAGATAAGCTACCCGATAATATCGGCAGTTTGAAGGCCTTAAAAGAATTAACAATCACCAGTCATCATTTAAAACAACTCCCACAAACTATTGGTGGTCTAACTAGCCTGACTCAGTTAACGCTAAACTGTGAGAGTCTTGAGTGTTTGCCAGAGTCATTGGGACAGTTGATTCAGCTAGAGCAGCTCACTATCGTCAGCGATAAAATCAAAAAAATTCCACAGACTATCGGTGATCTAACCAGCCTGACGGAGTTAACGCTAAACTGTGAAGGTCTTGAGTGTTTACCAGAATCGTTGGGGCAGTTGATTCGCTTAGATGATCTCACTATCGCCAGTGATGAAATCAAGCAACTCCCAAAGACCGTCGGTGATTTAACCGGCCTGACGAAGTTAACGTTAAGCTGTGAAGGTATTAATTATTTACCAGAGGCTTTGGGAAAATTAGTTCAGTTAGAGTGGCTCAGTGTCACTAGCAATAAAACCAAGCAGTTTCCTAAGAGCTTGGTTAACCTAACCCATTTACGTTCAGTGCATATTCCTGTTCAGTTAATTGGTCTGTTACCGCCAATTGTCATCGAAAAGTATCGCAAGCAAGAGCTCCGGCTGTGTGGGCTACCTTGGACTGCTTTATACACACCTTTGGCAGGAGATTATCGCTTATCTAATTATGGATTTTTCCTCGTTGATGATGGCTGGGATGAAAAAGCACTAATTGATCTAAAGTATAAAACAGGAGTGAGTCTGTTATTCGGTTTGCAAACGTCTGACAACAGCATTGATGAATTCGATGTGATAGATGGCATTATTATTTGCCAGCCAGCAGAGGTAGAACAAGTAATAGGGGTGTTTAAATCCGTATTAGAAAGAACAGGCTTGGTTGGTATAAGTATTAATGAATTTGAGATGGGATGTTTGTCTGGAAAATATGCTCGCTTCATACAGGCTAGTGCAATGGGTGAGTTTGTTTCAGACCGAGCAATCGAGCAAATTATAAGCCAGATCCCTAAAGGTCTTAGTATTAATTCCATGATGTTTGAAGTTGAAAGTAACCGTCATATATCGTTTGACGAATTTGAAGTTATAGAAACTGCGATTGAGGGAAGGACTGCTGTTGACGCAACTGTGTTCTACAGCTCAGAAATTATTGATAAGCCTAAATATTGGTGGATGGGGGCGATGTATACTGCCAGCTAGCTTAATATTGGGTAGAAGTGAGTCCATAACTAATTTGCTCAAAATGTCTTATTAAATACATCAATTTTCTTATAGCAGAGGCAATGAAAGTAGAATTACATAATATTAAATAATTGATGAGCATCAATATGCTATTTAAGAGGATGTTACCCATGACAGTATATTGAGCTATGTTGAAGAAACTGTAGTAATAAATTTGGTAAGCTAAGCTCTATCAGTAGTCATTCAACCCCCGATCATTATAGTCAATTTCCTTTAAAAATGTTATAAACTAAACCAACTAACCTATTACTATTATAAATACTCATGACTTATTCACTAGATTTTCGCAAACA
>NZ_JAXCIB010000009.1:0-140924 GCF_035984995.1 Psychrobacter sp. PL15 | reverse complement strand
GTAACACTCAAAACTGTCGGTGCGACAGGGTTAGCTTAGTGAATTTGCCTAACCTCTGATACAGAATATCGTATCAAGTATGGGTATTACCTAAGAAACCGCTACCTCTATAGGTGGTCGGTAGTTCATAGTCGCTAATTCAAGGCTTCTAATTCAATCTTTTAACTGTCTAGAACAGTTAAGCTGCTCTAGGTTATATGCTGTTCTAGCAACCTATACTCTTCTAACCAATTTATATGGTTTTACCAATCAGAAATTCACTAATTTATAAGGAGTTTACATTGTCGAATGATTTAACGGCGATTACAGAGTACTTTCTTGAGCTTGATGCCTTAAAACTGGTTAACCGCCGCACCTATATCGATGGTGGCGCTCGTCTTGAAAACTCTGCTGAACATTCATGGCATTTGGCTATGGCTTGCTGGTCAATTTCAAGAAGTTTTAATCTTGACATATCTGAAGAAAAATTACTGAAGCTAGCGTTAATCCATGATTTAGGTGAAATAGACGCTGGCGATACCTTTCTTTATGCTAGCGACAGAAGTACCGCGCATACCGCTGAGCGAGAAGGTGTAAAGCGTTTAAAAACCTATCCAGGTAATGGGGTTACTGAGCTTTCTGAACTGTGGGAAGAGCAAGAAACAGGCGATAGCTTAGAGACTAAATTACTAAAGGCAGTAGATAGAATGTTGCCTTTTTTACATAATATTTCTAGCGAAGGTAAAACCTGGCGAGAGCTTGGCATAAAGAAATCTCAAGTATTAGCAGCACATGCATTCATTGCCCATGATTTCCCTGAAATCCACTCATGGATGCTTGATAATATTCAGGTAGCAGTGCAAGAGGGTTGGCTGCAAGACTCTTGATTACGATAATAATTGTATTACAGACTGTAAGCGTTGGCTTAAGTTTTTTTTTGATAGTTGATTGGTTGTACATCAAATAGCGATAACAGAATAGCGTATAGTTTAAGGTTTACTATTGATACGTTTTTATACGGTGACATTATGATGTCTTTAGAGCTTAAAGTTCCACCGCCATTGCAAGCCTTAATTATAGGTGCTGTAATGTACGGGGTATCTAGAATGTTTCCCGCATTGCAGTTTTCGCTGGTTGGGTCGGCTTGGCTGGGCGCTATTCTAACGATTATAGGGTTGGGTATTAGCATCATGGGGGTTACTGAATTTAAAAAAGCACAAACCACTATTAATCCGCATGTGCCGCACAATTCTACCAGTCTAGTAACCAATGGCATTTATCGATATACGCGCAATCCTATGTATCTAGGGTTGGTGCTTGTTTTATCAGGTTGGGGGCTATATTTGTCTAACTTATTAGCGTTTGCTCTCATTCCCATTTTTATCATTTATATAAGCCACTTTCAAATTCAACCAGAAGAAAGGATTATGGCGAAGAAGTTTGGCAATAAGTATCAAGTCTATCTAGCGAAAGTGCGCCGGTGGCTATAGTCGCTAATAAATACTTTATGTTAGATGATTGTGTTTAAAGGTTAAAAACGACAAGCTATCAAAGGTAGGAAAATAAAATGCAACTCGAAATCAACGTTATTGATGCCTTTACGGATACCCTGTTTAAAGGAAACTCAGCGGCAGTTATTATCACAGATAGCTGGTTAAGTGATGATTTGATGCAGTCTATTGCGATGGAAAACAATCTATCTGAGACTGCGTTTCTAGTGGTGGATGAGCCAGATACGCTAGATGATAAAGACCAGTCAGATACAGTCGTTACCTATCATATCCGCTGGTTTTCGCCACTGACTGAGATCGATTTTTGTGGTCATGCGACCTTAGCATCAGCTTTTGTCTTATTCAAAAAGAACCCTAGTCTAACCGTAATTAATTTTTTAGTGACTGCTGTTGGGACACTGTCAGTCGTACAAACAGACTCTGGCAAAATTCAAATGAATTTTCCTAATACTAAGCCTAACAAGGTCGATAGTATCCCAGAGAGTTTATTAGCGGGCTTATCTATTGCTCCTGTTGAGGTCTATTGTAATGGCCAGGCGTATTTTGTTATTTACCACTCTGAGTCTGACGTACTGTCGGTAGTTCGTGATAACGACACTTTGAAGCAGCTAAAGCCTTTAGATGTGGTGGTTACTTGTAAGACTGAGTCAGACCAATATAATAAATATGATTTTATCTCTAGGTATTTTTGGCCCGTAAATGGCGGTGACGAAGATCCAGTAACTGGATCAAGTCATACTGGTTTGGCGCCATTGTGGGCAGAGCGGCTGGGTAAAAATGAATTAATTGGTTATCAAGCGTCAAGTCGAGGCGGGGTGGTCGACTGTGTTGTTGCAGGTGATAGAGTGTTTATTGCTGGCAATGCGGTGCACTATCTAACAGGATTTATTACTATTTAGCGTTATAAGTGTCCACTTGGTAATGTTTGGCGCTATGGTTTACTTAAGGAGTAGGTTGTTTTGTCTGAATTGAAGACCGTGGGTCTTTTTATGCTTACCGCGCTAGCGGAAATTGCCGGCTGCTACTTACCATACCTTTGGTTGCGAGAAGGTAAGTCGATTTGGCTTTTGATACCAGGGGCGTTGAGTTTGGTCGCTTTTGTATGGCTGTTGACCCTACATCCAACCGCTGCGGGCAGAGTCTATGCCGCTTATGGCGGTGTTTATATCTTTATGGCGATTATGTGGTTATGGACAGTCAATGGTATTCGGCCAACTATATGGGACATCGTAGGATCTGCGATAGCGCTGTTAGGCATGGCTATTATTATGTTTGCACCACGCAGTGCCTAAATTACTAACTACCAGCGGACGCTTGACAATCAAATCATCGGGTTTGAAAAGCGTGTTTGGGCGCGTGATTTTGTAGTAGAGAGCAAGGGCGAAAAGCCTGCTAGAAGACCAATGAAGGTGCGGTGAGATCCAACATGATTAGACAGGCAATAGCTAGGCAGGCAATGGCCACCCTAGGCAACTGCAGTTAGTTGTCTGTGGATGGCCCGTCCTATTTAGTGTTTTCCGAGAATGCTGCCATCGTCTTTCTTCGATTGTTTAGCCGCTTTTTTCTCTTTTGCTGTTAAAAGCGGTTTCTTTTTTACGTTTTTTTTACTATCTTGACCTTTACTCATGATGCTCTCCTTTTGAGATGACCTTTTTGAAATAGCTTCTAATTTAGATAGCTTCTAAAATTTTGAACTAGGTTTTCAAACCCTTTAAGGTCAGCTTTAACCAACCTAAAGGCTGTGTATTATAAGTAGTGTTTATTACTAGGCTGTTTGTTAACAGGCTACGCCGTCGCTGCTATGGTACTGCTTTGTTGATACGTAGCAAAATCAGTATAGCCTTAAGACCGAGCAATAGCTAGCTGTTGCCAGCTAATAGCCCATCCAAAAAATAAAGATGACGTGGAAGGTAGATGCACGCACTACAACAAGTCGTTTCCGTCAGTCTAACAAGGTTAGCTTGGGCAATTCATTGTTTGAAATTGAGTTAAATAGACGACAGCGTTGATAAGCACTTACTTACGGATAGGATGGCGATTTGCTATAATAAGATATAAGCCGATTACTAGGTTCGGTAAATAATTATTCATGTCCATCGAGTACAATGACACTCACTGTTTTGGTTAATTTACTATTATGCGTATCCGTAAACTTTTTAAATTCGAAAATGCTCATATCGTTCGTAATTGTAGCTCTGAGCGCTGCAAGCATTCCATTCATGGTCATAGCTATCAGATTGAGTTGATTCTTGAGGCTCATAGCTTAGATCATGGACATATGGTTTATGACTTTGGGCTGTTGAAGTCCTCAATCAAAGACATTATTGATAGCTTTGATCACGCGATTTGTTTTTGGAATCAAGACGATCCTGAGTATATCGCTGCTTGCAAAAAGTTCAGTGCCCGCTGGATAAGTTTGCCGGTTTCTCCATCAGCTGAGCAGTTTTCACGGGTAATATTTTTTTGGGCGCAACAAGTATTACAGCAAACCCAGATGCAAAATGGTGAGGCTGATGTGAGTGTGTATTCAGTAATTGCTCACGAAACAGCAACCGGTTATGCACAATGCTTTGCTGATGATGTGGCCAATGATCAGATGGGTAAGCTTGAACTGGATAAGTTTGAATTTAGCGCGCAAGTTTGTGCTGAATGGCATGATCCAGAGCTATATGCCAAACTAATACGCGGTGAGCGTTTTATCAATCCATCGGTGACTATGCAGGTGCAGCCAGATGTCTAATGACGATGAGCGCTCCAAAAGTAATCAACAGTCGATAACGTTAGTGCTGACTTCTGAGGCAGATACCCAGCGCTTAGCCCAGCAGTTAGCCACTTTACCGTTATCAGGTAGCGTATGGCTGTCAGGTGATTTAGGCGTAGGTAAAACCACTTTAACTCGTTATTGGCTGCAGGCGTTAGGCCATATTGGAACGGTCAAAAGTCCAACCTATACTTTAGTTGAGCCTTATTATATTCAGCAGAATGATGGCATGAGTAAGCCGGTCTATCATGCGGACTTATACCGCCTACAAGATCCAGAAGAGCTGTCTTTCATTGGCTTTGATGAGTATCTTGATGAACCGGACGCACTGATCATTATTGAATGGGCCAGTCGTGCTGACAGCTATCTACCACCGCCAACATTGTTTATTGATATGATTCAAGGTGATAGTGCTCAAGATGACAGTGCTCAAAGTGACAATGCTCAAAGTGACGGCATTCAAAGTGGCGGCATTCAAATTGACAGTGCTCAAAGAAATAAGGAATTACGGAAAGTGGAGCTCAGACTGTCACGATTAGGGCAGGCGCAAGGGATTGATTTATCCGCACTGACTCTTTAAAGCCTTATTAATAATGAACGCTTTAACTGTAATACTGATTTCGAGCATAGTCTTCTTGCCAAAATTTTCACCATTAAGTTCTAAGCTTCAAAACTAAGCTTCAAAACTAAGTACCAAAATCCAGTGTCCTAACCTTCAATATGACCTTTATTATGCCAGATAATACTTATTCTGATACCCGTATCAAAAAGCTATCACCACTGCTAATCAATCAATTGGCAGCCGGTGAGGTGGTGACCCGCCCGTCGGCTGTGGTTAAAGAGCTGTTAGAAAATGCTATTGATGCTGGCGCTACTGATATAGAAATACGCATTACCCAAGGTGGCATGGGTATGATTGAAGTCGTGGATAATGGTGATGGTATTCATCCCGATGACATGGTGATGGCGATTACTCGTCATGCGACCAGCAAGGTCGCTGATATCGCTAATTTGCACGGTATTAGTACGCTAGGTTTTCGCGGTGAGGCGCTCGCAGCCACAGCGGCTGTTTCTCGTCTAACACTGACTAGCAGCCATAATGACAGTGGCATTGGCCGTCAGTTGCAAGTCGCTGGCGTGTTGGCAGATACACCCAAGCTAACGCCGGTCGTGCACAACCAAGGTACAACGATTACAGTAAAGGACCTATATTTTAACGTACCGGCGCGGCGCGGTAATCTTAAGTCTATTGGTACTGAGTTTGCTCATATTGAAATCGTTGTCCGTGAGGTAGCTTTAGCGCGTGCGGATGTGACCTTAAGCCTTTATCATGATCAAAAAAAACGTTTAACGTTATCGGCAACTTCAGTTGACAGCGCGGTTGGTAGTACAGCTGGTAGTAATGAGAATCATCTACCTTTGTCGCGTCTTGAGCAAGCATTAGGGCTCGCCTTAGTTGATAATGCGCTAGAAATAACAGTAGATCTATCGAGTCTTTTACACGAGTCAAACATTTCCTCTGACTATCCCAACAAGCGAGCAACTATCAGCGGTTGGTTATGGCCAGTTACTAATGAGCAGAGCAATCAAGCCACCTCTACCTCTCTGCCAAAGCTACTTTACGTGAATGGCCGTTTGGTTAAAGAGATCGCTATTAGCAACCAGCTACGTCAGCTTGCAACCAATGCTCAACTCGCTGGTATCGGCTACGCACTATATTTTGAATTACCCGGACATTGGCTTAATATTAATGTGCATCCCACTAAGCAGCGTATCAAAATCAGTCCTTTAAACAATGTTATGGCGCATTTAAGTCATGTCATCGCTCTTAAACTCAAAAAGATAAACACAAATACCTCGCAAGCGTCAATTCGTGCAGCACCTTTAGATAACCACTCACATGAAGCAGTTTCATTCAAAGATACTCCTTTGAAGGATGCGACTTCACACCAGCAAGTGCGAGCGCCTCAGTCTCAATATCAGCACTCAGATAAGCAACAGCTGTTAAACAAACCATTGCCAGAACCATCATATTTCGATATTAATAGTACTGATAATAGTAGCTTTGACAAAGAAAATAGCCTAAGTAGTAGTACCAATGATAGGCCATCTGCCTTTAGTAACTCACCCTTACCGCACTGCTTAAACGTGATTGATGATGTCTCTCAACGTTATCAAGCGACTTCGGCTGCTACAATTGAAAGTGATGACCAGTCATCATTGCCGTGGTTATTGTTTTATAGTCAAGGACAATGTTTGCTCATCGATCAACAACGTTGGCAAGAAAATTGGCAGTCGGTATTTAAGGCTAAACCGGAGTCCCAGACGTTAGGTGAACAACAGTGCTTGGAGCAAGCGCTTGACAAGAAAAATACTGTGCCAGCTAGCGCTGCGATGATCAATCAGCAAATAAATAGCTGTGCCGAGCGCATGTCTACTCAGCAGTTAATAGCATTTAAAGAAACCATTGAACAAGCACTCAGTACTCATGCCCACTTTATGCTCAATACCGAGCAGCTACTCAAAGCCATGCTATCAAACGCGTCAACATAAAAGGCCAGTATATGCGACTATTATCTGATAGCCCATCTCACACTCTGGCTGATAACAGTGTGGTGTGTTTGATGGCACCAACTGCTAGTGGTAAGACTGCGCTAGCTTATGAGCTGTATGACACAGGACGCTATGAGTTAATATCGGTAGACTCAGCGCTGATATATCGAGATATGAATATCGGCACCGCCAAGCCGAGGAGTGCTGAGCTACAAGGCTACCCGCATCACTTGGTAAATATTATTGATCCCATACAAAGTTATAGTGTGGCGGAGTTTGTCACGGACGTTGCGGGCCTTATTGATAGCTGTCACCAAAACGATAAAATACCCTTATTAATAGGGGGTACTATGATGTATTACATGGCGTTACTTGATGGGTTATCTCCTGTGCCAGACAGCAATGATAGTGTCCGTCAGCAAGTTGAGCAGTGGCGACAGGCTGAAGGTATCAGTACGCTGTACAGTTATCTTGGTAAGGTTGATCCTAGTAGCCATCAGCGCCTAAAGCCGGCAGATACCCAACGCATTACCCGTGCAGTTGAAGTATATCTACAAACGAATATCCCAATAAGCGACTGGCAGCGCAAACCTAAAAAAGCACTAGCGCATAATACTGCTCAGCAGTGGCATGCGTTAACAGTGATGCCCGATCGCGCATGGCTGCATACCCGTATTGAGCAGCGCCTTGATATCATGTGGCAAGAGGGATTGGTCGCCGAGGTTCTTGGTCTGCTTGAGCGTTATCCACTTACGCCAAACTTGCCCGCCATGCGCTGTGTTGGTTATCGCCAAGTATTAGAATATCTGGTACATGTTGACCATCCAGTATTTGAGCAGCCGCATCTAGATAAAGTTCAGTTTTATGACGCCTTTGAGCCGTTTGATGAAACGAATGCTAAGCAAGCTCAGCAAAATAACACGCGCCAACAGACCGGACACTCCATTAAGCCGAACAATCCGCTTGAGGTGCTTGCTTGTCAACAAATGCAAAATAAGGCATTATATGCTACAAGACAGCTGGCAAAACGTCAGTACACATGGCTACGCAAATTGACCCAATTGCCGAGTCTATCGTCAGGGACACCAAGTATATTTTCACCACCTAATACCATAAACAACCCTATGAATAGTGCTGTGGATAATCAAACAATCGTACAGCCATTCACGACGATGGCGCAGGCAAAGAACTATTTATTTTAGTAACAAACCGTTGTAACGACTGTTATATTGTTGATAGCTTGCTTGAGCAAAAGAATATTTGTGCTGAGTAAAGTAAAAATACACTAATTTCAGTGAAATAGGCTTTGAGTATGATAAAGGAGAAATGAATGACAATAAATCTCGAAGTACGAGACATATAACTGCTATAATTTAAAATCGCTAAAATGTTAATTATACTAATTAATTGTTTTTACTATTCGTTAGTATAAATTGATAGTTTTTTATAAAATATGTTATAGAAACAACTGGTTACTTAATTATTTACAATAATAATGTATTGAATATAGAGTAGAATTACTTAAGAAGACTTAGCATTTATTTAGATACGTTTTGTCAATAAAACTTATTATTGTATCTGTTTCTAACCCTTATAGTTAAACCAGCATTAAATTATAATTATACATACTATTTAGGAGAGATTTCATGTCAAAAGGACAAACCCTACAAGATCCGTTCTTGAACTCGCTGCGAAAAGATCGCATTCCTGTGTCTATTTTTTTAGTTAATGGTATTAAGTTACAAGGACAGATTGAGTCATTTGATCAATATGTGGTGCTGCTCAAAAATACAGTCAGTCAGATGGTATATAAACACGCTATTTCAACAGTTGTACCAGCGCGCAATCCCCGCGGTAGTAGCACAACAACGACAGCTGCTGGTAGTAGTACGCCCGCCCAAAGTACAGGTACAGCTGGCTATCAAGGTGGCAGCATGAGTGGTGGTTTTGAGCGCGAGAGCACTACTGGTACTAGCGCCGCTAGTACGGGTGGTTTTGAAGAGCGCGGCTTTGCGTCTAATCGTAGCGGTTTTAATCGTGGTGGCTTTAGTCAGGGCCAAGATCGCGGCTTTGAACGTGGTAGCTTTGGTCAGAGTCCGGGTCAGAACCAAGATCGTGGCTTTGAGCGCGGCGGCTTTGGTCAAGACCGTGGGTTTGATGCGCCAACTGACAATCCTGACTCTGATGACAAACCAAAAGATGAGTCTAACGATGATTAGATAACAATAGATAAAAGTGCGGTTCAATAAGCGCTGCACTCAAGCATACAGTATTAATGCATAACCCATTAAAGACAGACCTGCTATTAATAGTTATAGTGGGTCTTTTTCGTATAAACAGCCCTGTAATCTTCGACTGTAGCTACGTTGTTCTAGATTTTGCACTATATTATTAATATTGATTATAATATAGTAAAATATATCATTGATTCATTAAAAGTATTGAGCTATCCATGAGTAACCGTCCACATAATTTGACCCATGAACAATTTATTAGTACTGCTATCGACGCCATCAATACTGAAAAGGCAGCGTTGGCACTACTGACCGAACAAATAGATGATCGGTTTGCTCAGGCTTGCGATATCATTTTAGATTGTAAAGGCCGAGTGGTAGTGACTGGAATGGGGAAGTCTGGCCTGATTGGACGTAAGATAGCGGCGACTTTTGCTTCTACGGGTACGCCTGCTTTCTTTATGCATCCTGGTGAGGCAGGGCATGGCGATTTGGGCATGTTGGTACCAGGAGATGTGCTGCTTGCTATCTCCAATTCTGGTGAATCTAACGAAATTAAAATGCTGTTACCAGTGGTCAAGCGCTTGGGTATTCCGTTAATCAGTATTAGCCGTGATCAGCGCGGTATGCTACCACGGGCAGCTGACATTGTGCTGACCTTGGGTAAATCACAAGAAGCTTGTCCGCTTAATCTAGCGCCTACTTCGAGTACTACTGCCACCTTAGCGTTGGGAGACGCATTAGCGGTCGCTCTGGTACATGCACGCAACTTTACCTCAGAGGATTTTGCGTTGTCTCATCCTGCAGGCGCGCTCGGGCGTCAGTTATTGACGCGGGTTGAGGACTTAATGCACACCACAACAGAGAATCTGCCAGTGGTTAACCAGCAATCGCCATTATGTAAAGCGCTATTTACTATGACTGACGGCCGCTTAGGGATGACGGTTGTGACCGATGACCAAGAAAAGGTGGTTGGGGTCTTTACTGATGGTGACCTGCGCCGAGGTTTAGAAAAAGGCATTGATCTTAATACCCCGATGCGTGAGCTAATGATTACTAATCCACGTCAAGTCAGTAAAACTATGCGCGCCTCAGATGCGCTAAGTGTCATGAACGAAAATTCTATCAGTCAATTATTGGTTATTGATGAGCAAGGCAGTTTGGAAGCCATTATTACCGTACATGATCTACTAAAAGCGGGCGTAAAATAAATAAGCTGCTCTATTATGAATTTAGTATCAAGCCTAACTATAAATACTCAGTACTTGATAATACCTATTAACCCATAAGCACTTATTAACTTATAAAAAATAACGCTCAAAAAATAGCCTTTAATAAGAGACGGATTATGCAAGACCTAATAAAAAAAGCTGGTCAAGTAAAGTTACTAGTAATGGATGTCGATGGTGTTTTATCCAATGGTCAGATTATTTATGACGCTAATGGGACTGAAACCAAAGCATTCTCAGTACAAGATGGTGTAGGGGTTAAGTCTTTAGCACGTTATGGTATTTTAACCGCCATCATTACCGGTCGTAGCAGTCCTATGGTCAATAAACGCGCTACTGAGATGGGGGTCGACTATGTGATACAAGGTCGTGATGATAAGCTGATCGCTTTAAACGAATTGCTTTCAACCCTTGATATTGATATTACTGATTGCGCCTACATGGGTGATGATTTGCCTGATATAAAAGCGATGCAAAGCGTTGGTTTCGCCGCTACTGTATCGAATGCGCATTCGGAGGTGATTAATCGCAGCGACATGGTTACTACTCGGGCAGGGGGTACTGGTGCGGTACGTGAAGTCTGTGATTTAATCTTAAAAGGTCATGGCCATTATCAAGACTTCATCGCGCACTATACTCTTGATAGCACGCAGACTCAGACTAACATACAGGATAACTTGTCGTGAATACCCGCGTATTAATCGTTCTGGCTTTAATCATTGCCGGTATTGCTGGCTGGTTTTTTCAGCAACAAGGCGAGATAACACCGCCAGTGAATATAGAAGCAACCGATGTTGATTATGAAGCCACAGATATTAAGGCGGTACAGACCAATGAGCAAGGTGAAACTGAGTATGAACTCAATGCGGAATCATTAACTCATAACCCAGTAACCAATCAGGATGAAATGTCAGGTATCACCATGAACTGGGAGCCTTCAGCTGAGCAGCGCTACCAGATTGAGGCAGGCAGTGCCACCATTAATCAGCAAACGGGTGAGTTACGTCTAGCGGGTGGTTTTACTTTAGCCAGTGAAGACCAAGCAGGGGCGACGAATATTGAGCCTATTAAGGTGATTGGTCAAACGCTTAAAGGCAATACCAAATCACGGCAGGTTTATAGTGATGAGCCGGTCAAAGTTGAACAAGGTATGAACCGTTTTGAGGCATCCAGTATGAAAGCCAATCTTGAAACCGGCGAATATGAATTTGGTCAGGTAGCGGTGAACTTTACCCCTGCTAAACGCCAAGATAAAGCGCTGTTTTAAGAATAAAAATCGCCTATAACCTATCTTAAGATGATTTATAATAAAGGATAAAAACCCTTAAAATACTATTTATGGCCACCATATCTTTAAAGCCATTATTTTTTAAAGCCATTATTTTTTAAAGCCACTATATATGGTCGCCATTGTTTACTAATTATCAAAAGAGTAATCGTTTATGAAATTTAACTTTTCGCCGGCTTTACGTTTGTTATCGACTTACTCTATTCAAGTACCGCATGGTGTACGTAGACTACCGATGGTAATGCTATTAGCGCTACCACTGTATAGCCACGCATTGCCATCAGATGCCAACCAGTCTATTAAACTATTGGCAGACAAAGCTACTTATAGTGAAAGCACAGGGATTACCAGCTACTCTGGCAATGTTATTATCACCCAAGGCACGTTCAAGATGACTGCTGACAATATCACGGTAAATTTGTCGCAGCAGCGCAGCATTAATTCGGCAGTAGCGACTGGACGACCCGCGACTATGCAACAGGTTGTAACCCAAGAAAAAGGCTTAGCAAAAGGGCAAGCCAATAAAATTGACTACAATGCAGTGAACGGTATTGTCACCTTAACTGGTAATGCCAAGCTGGTACAAAATGGTGCGAGCTTTGCAGGTAATGTCATTCGCTATAGCTTAAAAGCGGGCGATGTGGAAGCGACTGCTGGCGGCAATCAGCGAGTAGAGCTGGTATTCCCACCCAATAATAACGCCAATCAGAGCAGCATACGTTAAGCCCTACACATAAAATCATGAGTACGCGTTAGCGCTTAAATTTTGCAATAGCATGAGTAAGTTATGAGTGATGATAAAAGTATTGACCCTTTAGTATCAACCAGTAATGCAGCACCTGTCGCACGTTTAACCATGCAAAATTTAGGTAAGCGCTATGGCAAACGTTGGGTAGTGAAGGATGTGTCGTTCTCTGTTGAGCAAGGCCAAGTTGTGGGCTTATTAGGCCCCAACGGCGCGGGCAAGACCACTAGTTTTTATATGGTGGTTGGTCTAGTTAACATGGACAAAGGCCGCGTCACACTAGGTAAAATGGACCTATCCAAATATGCCATGCATGAGCGTGCACGCGCGGGGATCGGCTATTTGCCACAAGAAGCCTCTGTTTTTCGCAAATTATCTATCGAAGATAATATCTTGGCTATCTTGCAAACGCGTACAGAATTGAGTGCCGCCGAGCAGCGTCAAGAGCTTGAAAAGTTAATAGGCGAGTTCAATTTAGGCCACGTGCGTCAATCTTTAGGCATGAGTGTTTCAGGTGGTGAGCGTCGTCGTTGCGAAATTGCGCGCGCCTTGGCTGCTGACCCTAAGTTTATTTTGTTAGATGAGCCCTTTGCTGGGGTTGATCCTATCTCGGTTGGTGACATTAAAGAGGTAATCTTAACTCTAAAAAATCGTGGTATTGGGGTGTTAATCACTGACCATAATGTTCGTGATACATTAGCTATTTGCGAAAAGGCCTATATCGTTTCAGAAGGGGCTATTATTGCTGAGGGCACACCAGAAGACATTTTAGACAATGATTTAGTCAAATCTGTTTATTTAGGTAAAGACTTCCAAGTATAAAGCCGTCGGTCGCTATCAGTCTGATATGTGCTGGAATTAACTTTATGTATCGAAACGGACATTGCTCATCGCATCTTAATATTTATTATCATCTCTCTTAGCTATCACTATCGATCTTAAATATTGATAGCTGCCTCTGCTAGCAATCGCTAATATTCTATAAGCCAATGCTTTGTCATAAGCGACTACCGCTTACTCGTAACCTAAACAGTGACTTGAATAAGCGTAACGATATCCCATTATCCATCATTAATTGATACCCCGAATAAGGCTCATATACTATGTCAAAAAATAAAACTAGCTATGTTTGCCAGCATTGTGGTGCTCATTTTGGTAAGTGGGCGGGACAGTGTTCTGATTGTGGCGAATGGAACAGTTTAATTGAAGCGCCCAATGTCAGTATGCCGCACCATAATAAAACTACGGCTAAACCCGCTGTTCGCGCTGCTCCTCGTAGTACGGGCAACGGCAGCGTAGCACCTGCTGGGAACTATTCTGGCACACATAGTGCGGTCATGCCCCTTAATGCGGTGAGTGTGTCTTTAGATGCGCGTATGTCGACAGGGATTGGTGAGTTTGATCGCGTGCTGGGCGGTGGCCTGGTTGCCGGTTCAGTGGTGCTGATAGGTGGTGATCCAGGTATTGGTAAATCAACCATACTGCTCCAAACGGCTACTAATATGGCGCGTGCTGATTCATTGGCAGGTAGTGCGCTTTATGTCACTGGTGAAGAGTCACTCGCGCAAGTAGCGATGCGTGCTAGGCGGTTAGAGTTACCCGCAGATCGATTGCGGGTCTTGGCCGAAACCAATGTAGAAACCATTTGTGCGGCATTAACTCAAGAGCAGCCGGCCATTGCTATTATTGACTCCATTCAGACCATTTATACCGATGCGATTAATTCTGCACCAGGTGGTGTCAGTCAAATTCGTGAGTCTGCCTCGATTCTGACCCGCTACGCTAAGCAAACTGGTACCTCACTGTTTCTGGTGGGTCATGTCACCAAAGAAGGCACGCTGGCAGGCCCACGGGTGCTCGAACATATGGTGGATACTGTATTATACTTTGAAGGGCAGTCTGACTCACGCTTTCGTATGATTCGCGCGGTCAAAAATCGCTTTGGTGCGGTTAATGAATTGGGTATTTTTGGTATGACTGATATGGGACTCAAGGAAGTGGCCAATCCATCTGCCATCTTTTTAAGTCGTTATGACAAGCCAGTCGCCGGTTCAGTAGTGATGGTCAGCCGCGAAGGTACACGCCCCTTGTTAGTCGAGGTACAGGCGCTAGTTGATGACTCACAAGGACAGCCAAGGCGTATGGCACTTGGGTTAGATTTTCAGCGTTTGTCGATGCTGCTTGCGGTTATGCATCGTCATGGCGGTATTCATACCAGCGGGCAAGACGTCTATGTCAACGTCGTTGGCGGGGTGAAGGTGATGGAAACTGGCTCTGATCTGGCTGTACTACTGGCTTGTGCCTCTAGTATTAAAGAAAAAGCATTACCGTCCTCATTAGCCGTCTTCGGTGAAGTGGGTTTATCCGGTGAAATTCGTCCTGTTCCCAACGGACAGGAGCGCTTAAAAGAAGCAATGAAGCATGGCTTTACCCATGCTATCGTTCCTAAGCCTAATGCACCTGCCGCTAATGCTGCTCAATTTAAGGGTATTACTGTAATAGCGGTAGAGCGGCTTGATGACGCTATTGAACGCGCATTTGAGCTATAGCGATAGCCTGATTATTATAAAGAGATTCAATTTAAAAAAGACACAGTGCTATACACGACTCTCTTTTATTGTAAACTGACTATAAAGCGCTACTGTTTGTCATCTATAATCAAACCATCGATAATCAAACTATCGATAATCCAGTGAACGACAATTAAATGATCTATACTTAAAAAATTCAAAATAAAATAGATAAAAAAAGCGCCTAACTTCTTACAAGTTAGACGCTTTTTTTATTGTTTAGATCTATATAGCTAAGGGGCTCTTTAAATCTACGGCCCTGAAACGCGTTCAATTGAGACGTTACCAACGCCTTTGGCAGTCATACCTAACTGCTTAGCAGCGCCATAAGATAGATCTAATACACGGTTACCTGAGAATGGGCCACGATCATTGACTTTTACCACCACACTTTTACCATTAGTCTTGTTAGTCACTTTGACATAGCAGTTCAAAGGTAGCGAACGATGAGCAGCGGTTAAACCATTCATATCGAAGATATCACCACTAGCTGTCTTGCGACCATGAAACTTACGACCATACCAAGAGGCTAGACCCGCTTGCTTAAATTTACTGACGGAGTTAGATGCTACCGCGGTTAGACGCTCTAATACGTCATCATCATTGGATAATTGGGTAGTATCTTTGGCCAGTAATGAACTGTTAATCGCCAATGATGCTGGCTGGCGGGCTGATTTAACTAAGCTTGATGCACCATCGTGCTGACGAGTAAGCTCACTTAGTACACGGTCGATATGAGAGGCGTTATCTTGAGACAAGGTCGCAAGAGTGTTTTTTGCTTCTACGGCATTGGCATTGGAGGCTATTGTAGAGCCAGCAAACAAAAACACTGACATTGTAAGTAGACCAGATAAACGCTTATTCATAAATACCTCTATAACATATACATTAGGAGCCAATCTAAAAATATTAGATGGCGCGTGGTAGCGTTAGACCAACCTAACACGACCGCATGCTCTAAAGCCTCTGAACCAATCTATAATAATTTATAACTATAATGGTTTATAAGAATTGGTACTGAATACTGGCTTTTATAGCTTCTAAAATATGGTAAGTTTTTCGTTTCATCATTATAGTCTTGCAGACGGTAACAAATATCTGCAGACACTTATGATAGGCTCGAGTGTGGGTTAGCAACATCAACAAAATACGTACTATCGGCACTAGAAGAGTTTGATAAGTTTAATGCTGATACTACGCTATATTTGTCTAGTATATGAGCTTTTTTATAACGCTAAATTAATAAAAGGTTTAAGAGGTTTTGCCTGTTGCTTTGTTGGTAAACCGTTAATTAAGTAGTGTATTTGAAAGCTCAGGTTTTATAATCTGCCAACTATACTGATAAGCTGCAACTCGAATATAATTAAATGCTAACTTTGTTAGTAGCTGTGTACAGATTATGTATCGAAGTACAGTGAAACGAGAGTAACGCAAATTTTTGTAAAAAACAAGTATTAAAACTCATAAGAATTCATTAACAATAGCTGTGCTATTAAGGAGACAAAGGCATAACTATTTTTTATATTAACCTAATAAAAACAATAGCTTGCAAGACAGATAACACGAAATAGAACATGGTTATCTAAAAGGATTATTCAGAGAAAAGTACAAATAAAAGATTATTATTTAATATTACATTGGCTTAAATAACTCTATTTACCACGTTATAATCAATACTTGTCCGTTTTCTATGTTTTCATCTTAAGGGCACTATTAGCTTAGTTTTATTTTTTCAAGGCTTTTATTTAGTGCTCTCAAACTGTTGTTTTAAGACCCCAAAATCCACCCTAAAGATGCCTTAAAGATATTCTAAAGCTATTTTAAGCCTTAAAATGACTGGCTGTTTTTCGTTATCACTCACTATTTATTATTCAATTCAGGCATTATTTGTTGATATGGAAGCAGCCAGTTAGCTCGATGTATGGGTGTTAATTGACATCAGTAATCCAAACCCGGCCATCAAAGTTACAATTGCGGTGCCCCCATAACTGATAAAGGGCAGAGGAACACCAACGACTGGCAAAATACCACCGACCATGCCAACATTAACAAACACATAAACAAAAAATGACATGGCAATAGCGCCTGCTAACAATCGGCTATAAGTATCAGGGTGGGTAAAGGCAATATATAATGCGCGCGTCAGTAGACAAGCATAAATAAACATTAGCAGTATCACGCCTAATAGACCGAACTCTTCAGAAAAAGCGGCAATAATAAAGTCGGTATGGCCTTCTGGCAAAAAGTGTAGGTGCGACTGTGTGCCTTCTAAATAACCTTTTCCGGTAAGACCACCTGAACCGATCGCGGTTTTGGACTGAATAATATTCCAGCCAGCGCCTTGAACATCAGCTTCAGGATTGAACAAGGTTAATACCCGCGTGCGCTGGTAATCATGTAATAAAAAGTGCCAAACAAAGGTTACTAAGGGTACCGATAGCGCTAGCGCGCCTGAGATCATCCACCATGACAGCCCTGCCAAAAACAACACGAATAAACCACTGGCGGCTACTAACAGCGAGGTGCCAAGATCAGGCTCTCTAGCGATTAATAATACTGGAATGGCAATAAGGCCCAGCGTTATCGCAACACTAGATAATGACGGTGGCAGATCGCGCTTGGATAAAAACCAGGCACACATCATTGGCATACCAAGTTTCATAAATTCTGAGGGCTGCACACTGCCAAAACCTGGCAAATTAATCCAGCGTTGCGCACCCATCCGCACCTCGCCAATGATGTCAACCAGCACTAGCAGCACCAAGCCTAAGACATAAAATACAGGCGTAAAAGCGCGGTAAATACTGGGCGGCACTTGCGCCATGGCAAACATCACCCCAAACGCCACGCCATAACTAACAATCTGGCGGATGACCATGCTGTTGTCTTGGCTCGAGGCACTATACAAGATTGTTAAACCAATGCAGCAAACGGTTAGTAAAAGTAGTGTCAACCAGGGATCAACATGAATACGCTGCCATAGCGTTTGTTCATGACGTTGACCAAGGTGATGGCTTTGGCGCGAAAAGCGATACTGCGGGCTAGAAGACATAGGCAGAATAGGATTAAAAATTAGCGTTAGCAAAAGTTATATTAATTAAAAAATTAGCGATCAGCCAGTGGCTTTAAGGCGGTAATGCCAAGTCGTTGATTTCAATAAATGGTAATGAATAAAGTAACGTGATGGTAAGAAAGTAACGTAACTATAAAAATTATAAGGATAAGTGTTACTAATAAACGCGTTGTGGTTCATTAGAGTCAATAGTTTAGCCTGCTTACGCAAAATTTGATAGTATCGATAAAATGTTTTTAGTAGTAGTTGCCCGCAATGACAAATATAAAAAATCATGCCCATAGCCGTATCTATAATTCTGCTCACAACACTGCTAATAATCAGCTGACATCAGCATGGGTACCACCTTTAAAAACTTTTTTCTCTACTATTGCTAAGCCCGTGATTGCCTTGCTTGTCTGTACTGGCAGTATCAGCGTACAGGCGGCTATTATAAGTGATAATAGCGAGCGCCGCATTGAAGTACGCTATGGCAGTAATAGTAATAGTAATAGTAATAGCGGCAGCAGTAACGCTTATATCGCGCCTGCTACTGGTGCAGTAAATGATAGCGCCAGCGGCGTTACTATTTTGAGTAGCAATAGGCTAAGCGGCGATAGCTTGCAAGGGCTTATCCAACAAAAACAGCGCGAGTTTGAGTATGATGCCAAGCTATCCATAGAAGAAAGCCAGCGCGTTAATATAAATAGGCGTACGTCGACTTACAACACTACCTATAGCACTAACAATAATAGCTATAATAATCCTGTTGCTGTGGATTTTAACAGTTGGCTCAATAGCGACCGTTACCGTGCCCAGCAAGTAAATAACTATCAAGGCTACCTCAGCTCACAAGTTGGCGCTCAAAACGTCCCACCACTCTCTCAGCTATTGACGACTGCCCGTAGCTGGGATAAATGCGGCTACGAGCCGTATCAGCTACCGCCGCAAGAGCTGTGGTCAAATATTGTACCTACGTTACGGCTGTATAGTGCGCTAAAAATCCAAGGAATTTTACCCGCAAGCAGTGAAATTCGTTCGGTATATCGTAGTCCGGGTCTCAATGGTTGTGCGGGTGGCGCTGATGGTAGTAAGCACATGACCGCAGGAGCGATAGATATTTGGGTGCCTGAATACGAGAATAATTTATGGCGACTCAATAATATGCAGGATAGTTTGTGTCAGTTCTGGCAGTATCAAGGCGAGTCTTATAACTTTGGGCTTGGACTCTATTCGACGGGTGCCATTCATCTAGATAGCCAAGGTTATCGTAAATGGGGTTTTAATCATGCCAGTAGCAGCTCTGCATGTCGCTATTAGACCGATAAATCTCAACTTATAAAGACATATTGATAAAGACAAGCCCAGCTATCGAATAGAACTTACTCAAAAATAGATAACATACCGCTTACAAAGACTCAATTTTTGATATAAAGAGTCAATTTGAGACAAGAAAAGGTAAAATAAGGACTAATAAATTTACATTCTGCTAAAAGCAATAACATCCTAGGACGCTATATTTTATAATAATTGTTCTTAATGAGTAATTCTATAAGCATTTTATTTTTTAACGCTGTGTTTTATAATAAAAATAAGATAAACAGGTTTGTCCTGAGTGATATTTATAAAAAATCTATGCTCGGCTATAGTAAGATTTCGTAAGTTAAACGTCATGGAACCAATTATTTTGCCATCAAACCCTTTGTACATAGCCCTGCTCAGCGCGGCTATTCTCACAGTTTTTCTTAGCAACGCCTGTAGTCCAGACACATCTCTCGAAAAAAAAGCTGATATCAAAGCGGCGACTGCCCGTAAGAGTCAACAAGGTATTGAAGACGGTATCAATAACTCTTATGCGCGTTTGGCATCTAAGCACGCTGATATCTGTCCCAAGTTACTACAAAAAGACGTGGACAATAATACTATCAAGCGCAGCGCTGAAGTCATGGTAGACAACTATTGTGATTACTTCTTATATCCGCAAACTGGACAACATATCGCAGTCGCTCTTGATAACCAACAAATCGAAGCCTTATTGATTGTGCCGACTTTGCATGACTTCGCCAATGGTGATTATCAGGTCGCCTCCTATGACAGACACGTCATTCGCTTGGCCTATAATGGCGTGACCTATAAACCGCAACGCTTAGTTTATGATGTGGCCATAACCGTTACTGACTAAGCTACTATATCAACGAATAGCAGTATGTTCTTACAAGCTGTTATCTATACTACTCTTTTTACCATCAACGCTTTATAAGCCTATTTATCAGCGTCTTTCTGCCAAGGATCATCTTGCCCAACCGTCACAATCAAAAAATTATCTGGCTTAAGGGTATCGCGCATGGTCTGGTTAACCCCCGCTAACTGCACTCGATCAATACGGTTGACATAATCGGTCAAGTAACTGTCTGGCAGTTGATAAAAATTCATCATTCCGAGTAAGCTGTTTATCCCCGCATTACTGGCAAAACTCATCGGAAAGCTATTCTTTAGATTATCGGTAGTCAGACGCATCTCAGCGCTGGTGATACCCTGGTCTAAAGTGTCATTGATAACGTCTAGACTGGCGTCAATCGCTGCACGTGCCTTGTCATTGCGAGTAGCAAAGCCAATTTGATAGGGCCCACGCGCTAGCATTGGACTCATAGATCCTGAAATACCATAAGTAT
The DNA here is from genome assembly GCF_035984995.1 of Psychrobacter sp. PL15. Lineage (NCBI taxonomy): Bacteria > Pseudomonadati > Pseudomonadota > Gammaproteobacteria > Moraxellales > Moraxellaceae > Psychrobacter > Psychrobacter sp. PL15. The sequence goes on along the minus strand of NZ_JAXCIB010000009.1, from coordinate 120,330 downwards.
AACCAAGATTTTGGCGAATTTCGGTCATTAACCGCGCATTAAAATCGCCACCTGCCAATACGTCATTACCAATCGCAAAGTTAGTCTGTTGCTGCTGTGTTTTAGGGTCAGTGGCGCGTTTATCGCCCAATTGCCCCATCAATACTGTGGTCTGAGAGCTTGGGAAAGGGATATGGATACGCTGTGCTTTGTCGAGAGTTTTAGGTTCGGGTAAAATAGCGGCAGCCTTGCCGATAGGCAGGTTAGCAGTAACCTCTTCAGCAAGCGCTTTAGCTTGAACTAGTGTTAAATTACCAGTCATGGCAAGCGAGGCATTAGCTGCCACTAAATAGTTTTTTTGAAAGTCCGTTAAGTCCTTTCTTACAATACTTGGTACACTTTCGAGCGTACCGGAAGAGGGGTGTGCATAAGGGTGTTTACCATATAATGCTTGGCTAAAAGCAAGGCTGGCAAGGCTGCCGGGGTCCTGTTTTTGTTGCTGTAATCCAACCAATAAACGTGCTTTATTACGCGCGAGGATTTCTGGATCAAAGGTTGGTTTAGTCAGCATTTGAGTCATCAAGTCAACGGCCGGTAGTAGGTGCTTATCGTCAGATAGACTGCGCAGTGAGACGATAAACATATCTTTGTACGCACCACTACTTAGATTAATACCCAAGGTTTCAACCGCGCGGGTAAATTCGTTCTCGTCTAAGCTCTGGGTACCCTGAGTGAGCATAGTGGCGGTCATATTAGCAATACCAAAGCCCTCTGAACGTACATCACCATCACGGGCGCTACCAGCATTGAAGCGTAAATCTATATCGACAATAGGTAATGCTGCCGCGCGTACAAAAGACACTGGAACGCCCGCTGTGGTTTTAAAATGTTCAACATTCGGCACGGTCACTTGTAAAGGTTTGACGTTATCAAGGCTACTCAGTTTCGACAAGGCTGCAATGGGTGCATTGGCGTCGATTGCAGCTGATGAGGCGCGCGCGTCCGTCGCACCAGCAGAATCTGCATAAGCGGGCAGAGTCAACGTTACTAAGCCTATAGCTATACCCATACTCAGATAGGACAGCTGCTTAGATTTAGAAACTGTTGACCGTGTTGAGTTTGGTATGTGGGCTAGAGCTGTTTTCTTTGTCGTGAATTTAGAAGTCTTATGAGTCATATCTTTCTTCTTAGTATAAGTGTTCTTAGAAAAGTGGCATAGTGCAAAAAGTATAGTTAGAGCTAGTTTTGGAATTTATTTCTAGTTATTATCTTCAGACTTGCTTGCTTCAACTTGAGCCTTTTCGTCTTTAGGCGGTATGATATGCATCACTGTCAAATTATCTTTTATCAGATACTTTTTACTAGCCGCTTGAATATCAGCAACTGTTATGCCGTCAAGTTTGGTAGGTAGAGTCGCCAGTAGGCGGTCATCAAGCCCGATAGATTGTAGAGAGCCAATCATGCGTGCTTGTCCTTCCATACTGTCTTGCGCATAAATTAGTCCGGTGACGGTATTGGTCTTCGCGCGACTAATCTCATCAGCTTGAATCGGGTCGGTGCCAAGCTTATCAATTTCAGTCATGATAGCCTGCTGCACCTGCTCCAAGCTCACGCCTTCACGCGGTGTCGCTTGAACCAAAAACAACCCATCACCACGATCTAGTAAGTTATAAGAGGTGCCAACCGTTGTCAACAGTCCTCGCTCACGTATCAATCTGCTCTCTAGGCGCGCTGATAGACCACCATCTAGGACATCTTGGGCAAGCGATAAGGCGTAGGCTTGTTTTTCACCCTCTGCGCCAGCGGTCAGTAAACTGGGTACGTTGTACCCCATCAATAATACAGGCACTTGTACTGCTTGCTCGGAGTTCACTTGCTTATAACCACGAAACCCTTGTTGGCTAACTGCTGGCCGCTTAGGAAGCTTGCTGGTAGGTAGCTTGCCAAAATAACGTTTAACTTGCGTTAATACCTCCTGTGGTTCAACGTCGCCCACAATAACTAAGGTTGCATTATTAGGGGCGTACCAAGTCTTATACCAGTCTTTTAACTCTGCCAGTTTAATTGATTTAAGCTCTGCCATCGGTCCAATAACCGACTCGCCTTTAGGGCTGTCAGGTAAGGCTAGCAAGCGGAAAGATTCATAAGCCTTAGCAAGGGGATTGTCATCGGTACGTTGGCGGCGCTCTTCCATAACCACTTGATGCTCTTTTGCAAAGGCGGCCTCATCAAAGATCAAGTTGGTCATACGGTCCGCTTCTAATTCAAGCGCTAACGGTAGGCGATTGGCCGGAAACAGCTCGTAATAGCCGGTATAGTCATAACTGGTAAAGGCATTATTGACCCCGCCAAACTTGGCAATCAAGCGTTCATAGTCATCGCTTGATACATTGCTTGTACCCTTAAACATCATATGCTCAAGTAAGTGGGAGATACCGCCTTTATCGAGAGGTTCATCTGTCGAGCCCACTCGATACCAGATTTGAGTCATCACCACCGGTGCGCGATGATCTTCTTTAACAATAATTTTTAGGCCATTATCTAGCTGAAATTCATGACGCCCTGACATGTCTATCGCTAAGTCTGATTTATCACTCGAATTGGATATTTCTAACGCTGGCATGACAGCTGTCACATCAGATTGTGTTGTTTGCTTAAGGGTACTGGTTTGACAAGCAGTGAGGGTAGCGACCGATGTTAAAGATAGCGCTAGGGTACAAGCAATGCGCAACGTTATAGATGGTGACATAGTATGTTCTACTTATAAAAATGACGATTGAATGTAGTAACTGTAAAATATAGTGACTTTAAAACATAGTATCTCTAAAAAACAGCAACTTTAAAAATAGCGATAAGCTGTATTATAAAGCATTCTTTATGTCAGAAATTAAAATGGCTGTTGGTTCGAGCGCTTGCAGCGTGCTACAACCTACCGTCAAAAAAGATAAAACAGCGATAATGAGTGGCAAGGTTATTTTAGTAGCGTTCATGTTTTTGATATCTTTCGATTGATATTTGCATCCCAATAAATGTACGGGTTTTGATAAGCGTGACTGCATTGAAGACGACATGATAGGGTCTACTTATAAAAATGACGATTGAACATATTAGTGCTAAAACCTGCAATAACCAAAACCTGCAATCACTAAATTTTGTAATAAAAAGTGTTACAACGACTTATGGGCACCGACTAGGACAGTAGCGGTTGGCTTAAACTCGTGGGTAGTGCTACAACCGGTCGTTAAAAAGACTGATGCTACTATGGTAAACATTAAACTGGCCCGTATCCATTTTTTAGAGTTTACTGTGGAGGTCTGAGTTTTTGGCGTCTGACGGGGCAAATAAGACTGCATAATTGATGGCATAAAAGTTCCTAGTAAAAGACCGGCATAAAGACCGGCAGCTGGCTCACGACTCAATACCAAATAATAGCGTAATGAAGACTAGCAAACTGTAGCGAAGTTTAACCTAGCAAGGGTCATATTTTTGTGTCCAAACCTTAATACAAGCTTTCTGAGAGTATTTGTATCACTTAGCAATCCTCTATTATTGTGTTGAATGAGGGTAGTCTGAATTATGCTAAACTATGACAAAAATCATTTCTCATTTGGAATGCTACAAACAACGACTTTGCAATAAACAGCTTATTGAATAACAAACAGCTTACTGACATTGATAACTTTTAGGGCCCGCTCATGAATAATGCAAACAATAGCAATCGCGTCGTCATCAATCTAGATGGTAACCTTGATGATCTAGATGATGATGATATCACTTTACCTAGTATGCCGACGCAATCTGTGCCCATTATTGATGAGCAAGACTCTCAGTCTGAAACTCAAATATCCGGTGACAATAGCGCCCAGGAAAAGCCACAAGAGGCTAAGACAGTAGACTCACAAGCACTAGGCACAGAACATCTGATCACAGAACCTTCAAGCACCGAATCTCTAAGCCCTGATGCGGCAGAAGATATCGCATTAGGCACACCGATCGTGTCACCAGAAGTCAAAAGTAAGATTGAAAGTACAGCGCCTAGTGACAGTCAGCTAAAGAACCAGCCAGACACTCTGCTAAAAGACGAAACCGCGCCAGCGGTCACACCGTTAATGCCTCTGCAAGAACAGTTAGGCGATAATGGCAGTGCTCAGTCTAAAAGTGGTGACGCTGAACTATCTAAAGTAGAGCCGTCTGAAGTAGAACTAGAAGATGAACCGCAAGGCCGTCAAAAAGGCAGCTGGTTTAACCGCATGAAGTCGGGACTGACCAAATCGCGTAAGAATTTAGCTGAAGGTATGGTTAATATTCTTATCGGTGGTAAAGAGATTGATGACGAGCTATTAGAAGAGGTCGAAGATCAGTTATTGGTTGCCGATATTGGGGTTAGTGCGACCAATCGTATTATCAAAAGCTTGACTGAACAAACCACGCGTGGCGATTTGATTTACGCCCACTCTCTATATAAAGCATTACAAACTGAACTGGTCGACATCCTAACGCCAAAAGTGGCGCCGCTCATTATTGATAGCAGCAAAAAACCATTTGTTATCTTAGTGGTCGGTGTCAATGGTGTGGGCAAGACTACTACTATTGGTAAGCTGGCCAAGCGTTTGCAAGGTGAGGGTAAGTCAGTCATGCTGGCTGCTGGTGATACCTTCCGCGCCGCCGCTACTGAACAGCTACAAATTTGGGGCGAGCGTAATAATATTCCGGTGGTCGCGCAAGGTCACGGTTCCGACAGCGCTTCGGTAATCTTCGATGCGATGCAGTCTGCTAAAGCAAAAAATATTGACGTACTAATAGCAGATACTGCTGGGCGCCTACAAAATAAAACCCACCTGATGACGGAGCTTGAAAAAGTAGTGCGGGTCATGCGTAAATCTGATCCAACTGCACCGCATGAAGGTATGATTATTCTTGATGCCGGCACGGGACAAAATGCTATCAATCAAGTTGAACTGTTTAATAAAGTGGTGCCACTAACGGGTATCACGATCACTAAACTAGATGGTACGGCTAAAGGTGGCGTCGTGTTTAATATCGCGGAAACTACAGATGTTCCTATTCGCTATATTGGGGTGGGCGAGACGATTGATGATTTGCGTGCGTTTAGTCCGAAACAGTTTGTTGCCGCGTTATTTGAGACGGATGAGCAATAAACATCAGTTAGGCTTAGCATAGATAATATACTTATTAGTAGGGTGGATAATATGATTATAACGCACGTTGCAGTGCCCGATATTGCTGCTTATCACCATGATAATGAGCAACTGTCTAAAGCGGCACTATTGCTGGGCAGTCATACTATCGACGGTACGGCAAAGTTAGTTTGGTGTAAATGGTTAGGAGCAGATGAGCATTGGCAAGATAAAATTAAGCTATCCTCTTTGGCGAAGCATTATAATTTTGACATTATGGATACTGAGTTTGTAGAGGCTGAGCAGCTTGTTTCTGGCTGCATCGAGCAGCAGCTACTATTAACCAGTATTGCCCAATTGCAGCAATACCTGCAAGGAACACGCCGTAGCTTTGACTTGCCGATTGATATCACCCTAGGTACTGAGTTTCAACAAAAGGTATGGAGAGCGTTGCAAAGAATACCTTATGGTCAAACCATCAGTTACGCTAAATTAGCTGATAATATTGGCCAGCCCACGGCATTTCGAGCTGTCGCTAACGCTAATGGTAAAAACCCATTTAGCGTGACTATTCCTTGTCATCGGGTGATTGCCAGTGATGGTAAGCTCGGCGGTTATACAGGTGGGTTGGATAAAAAGGAATATCTGCTCGCGCTTGAAGGCATTATAGTCAATGAAAAGTAATATCGACATATAACATACTACTGGCATAAGTTTTTCTTGCTTGCTGTGCCTACGCAGACAGGGGCTACAAAAAGTTTATACCAGTAGTACCGTCGCGTTTTTAAGGTATTTTAACTATAGCTGTAAAGCATGAAGTTGTGGCAAAATATTTAATTTCATACGTAATTGAAAAAAGCCAAGCGTCATTAAACGTTTGGCTTTTTTGCGACTAACATGATTTTTAAGCTGATTTAGATTAATAGTGATCAGTGTTCTTCAAGCTCTGCCATGACTTCATCTGAGAAATTGACATTAGTATAGACCTCCTGCACATCATCGATGTCTTCTAACATATCAATCATTTTCATGACTTTTAGCGCGTCATCAATATTATCAATCTCAGCGCTAGTCGCTGGTGCCATGGTAACTTCAGCATTATCAGAGACCAATCCTGCGGCATTAAGAGCATCCTTAACACGTCCAAAGCTATCGACTTCAGTGATAACCACTAGGGTCTCACCATCATTTTCGATATCAAGCGCACCAGCATCTAAGGCAGCAAGCATAATCTCATCTTCTAAACTCAGGTCATTAAAGCTAATTTCACCACGTTTGTTAAATAAATACGCGACTGAGCCTGAAGTGCCAAGATTGCCTTCATGCTTGGTAAAGGCGTGACGCACTTCACTGACGGTCCGGTTGAGGTTATCAGTCATGGTTTCAACCAATACTGCTACGCCGCCGATACCATAGCCTTCGTAGTTAACTTCTTCCATATTATCATTGTCACCGCCACCAGCACCGCGAGCAACCGCACGATTGATGGTATCTCGAGTCATATTGACTGATAGCGCTTTTTCAATCACGGCTCGCAGGCGTGGATTTTTATCAGGGTCGGGGTCACCTTGCTTGGCAGCTGAGACAATCTCACGAATAATTTTAGTAAAGACTTTACCCTTTACCGCATCCTGACGGGCTTTACGGTGTTTGATATTTGCCCATTTTGAATGGCCTGCCATACGATATCCTTAATTTTTGCTTGTTATTTAGTATCTTGATCAAAGCGCTGCTGACAACAACGGCCTATAATTACCCACACAGTTTCTACTTTACGCTCAGCAAGCTTGTTTGTAATAACAAGCTTACGTGTGAGTTGACAATTTGTATGTCGCTAATAATGGTTTTTTGCTACACTGTGACAAGTATTATAGGGCGGTGACCGCTATCAGTTGACACTAATATGCAGCTATTGTCATCATTTTAACTAATCCCACTCTTTCATTTCCGTTTAAACTATTCGGTTTTATAAAGCCCTTATTCTTATGACGCCATTGATCCTATGAAGCAATCAACCACTGAAGCCGTTATCCAGCTACGTAAGCGCATTCACATCGTTATTGAAGGCACAGACACTCGTTTGGGTAAGCTATTCGACATCATGTTATTGATTACGATTTTGGCCAGTGTGGCCGTAGTGATGCTCGATAGTGTGCTGTATATGCGCTTACAGTATGGCACGATATTTTTCTATACTGAATGGTTCTTTACTATTTTATTTACCATTGAGTATGTTTTAAGACTATTTTCAGCGCCCAATCGGTTCCGTTATGTCTTTAGTTTCTTTGGCGTAGTGGATCTATTGTCGGTGCTACCCAGTTATTTGAGCTTAATGTTCGTGGGTGTACAATATCTACTAGTAATACGTATCTTGCGTATTTTACGCATTTTCCGAGTGCTCAAGCTGAAAGCTTATATGCAGCAAGCAGGATTTTTAGCCTCTGCTCTAAAAACCAGCCAACAGAAAATCACCGTATTTTTCTTATCTTTAGTACTATTAGTAACGATTTTCGGATCGGTTATTTATGTGGTTGAAGGGCCAGAAAACGGCTTTACCAGTATTCCATTATCTATCTATTGGGCTATTGTCACCATGACCACGGTAGGCTACGGTGACATATCGCCAAAAACACCGCTAGGACAAGCCATTGCTTCTATGGTCATGATTACTGGTTATTCCATTATCGCGGTACCTACAGGGATTTTTACTGCTGAGCTGGCACGTAATCTGCGTCCACAGCTCAATCCAGTCACCTGCCCGAACTGCGGTAAATTTGGTCATGCAGTAGGAGCAGAGTTTTGTGATCGTTGTGGGCATGCGCTACATATATAACAAACAGCCATTCCATAACTTTGGGTATGTGTAGGGCGATGAGTGCTGTGATGTTTATAGGATGAGTGCTGTGGCGTTTATAGATAGTCAGCAACTAATGGTGACAAATCGATTTCGACTCCCAGGTTGACTAGGTTCCAATACTGACCGGATACCGTACGATCTAGCATCATAGTAGTAGCTGATGGTTGGAACTGACCGAAATACTTTAGAGACGTGCGCATTTGAGCTATGGCTTCGTGGTGCACCTGACTGCTAGTAAAATCAAAAGCGCCATCTTGATAAGGCTTGATAGACAAGGGTTTGAGTCCAATTTCTAGCCATTTTTGATAAAATTCACCTGGAATATTTTTATCATCATCTCGGCGTACTTCAAGGGCTACTAAATCTTGTTCAAGCGCCGTTACATCGCCTTTTATGGCATGTTGAGCAAAGCGTCGAAACAACTGAACTTCACTATCGCTGTAGCTGCGAACCCCGCCAAAATCATAAGCGACTACGCTACCATCAGCTCGAAAGGCAAAGTTACCTGGATGCGGGTCACAATGCATCCGGTATAGACCAAATAGCTGTCCGGCAGTAAAATGAAATAAGCGCTCTGCAATTTTTTGTTTGATAGTATTGTCCCAGCTTGCTGCTACCGTCAGCGTTTCGCCCATCTCTTCAGTCAAAGTCAATACCCGTTTAGAAGAGTGGCTACTGATAACCTTGGGAATAATAAGGCCTGTGTCATCGGCATGGAAGGCGCCAAACACACGCAGATTATGAGCCTCTTTTATATAGTCTAGCTCGTCATGTAAGCTTTGGCGAATCTCGTCAAACAGCTGGTTCTGTAACTCACGGCTCATATTAAGAACGCCGGCTATCTTGAGCGCCATACGCACTTGTTTAAGGTCACTATCACAGTTTTCATCGACATCAGGATACTGTACTTTGACGACTACCCTTTGCCCAGAGGGTAGAGTCGCCTTATGGACTTGTCCAATAGACGCGGCGGCAAACGATGTTTCTTCGAATTCAGTAAACAGCTGGTCAATAGGCGCTTTTAGCTCACGCTCAACTTGCGCGAGTATCTGTGCGTAAGGCATTGGCGGTGCGTCTTTTTGCAGCTTTTCAAGGGCATTTGCCACTTCAGGTGGGAACACATCTTTATATTGTGAGGCAATCTGTCCCACTTTCATCACCGCACCCTTCATTTCTCCAAGGGTTTCAGCTATCTGGATACCCACGTCTTGCATCAACTCTGAGCGCGCTTGCAGGCGTTTTTCTTCGTCACTAGAGAGATGCTTCAATGAGTTTTTAGCCGCTTTCCCCGCAATACTTGCAGTCATGCCAGCGAGTTTCATAAAGCGTTTTCTGGACGATTTTGCCATTCATATCACCGTGTATTGGACTATTGATTGAGTCAAGTTTTTGATTGTAAGGTTTATTTTATTACAAAAGCTAGGCTATGGATGCTCTAGGTATTTTTACCCAAGCCTATTTTACTCAAGCTGTCACTATTTAACCAGTCTGCTTTAGTTACTATTATCAATGATGCACAATCAACGCTCTAAATTTACGGCGTAAGTGTTGATCAGCCAGTAATCCAATGCCATCTGATAGCCTAAATGCCCCAGACCACAGATAACCCCGACTGCCACATCACTTAAGTAAGAATGCTGCCGAAAAGATTCTCGCGTATGGACATTAGATAAATGCACTTCAATAAACGGTTTTTGAGTCGCTAATAAAGCATCACGCAGCGCGACCGAGGTATGAGTAAAAGCGGCAGGATTGATGATAATCGCGTCTACTTGCGCTGTGGCTTCTGCTAACAGGCCGTAATGCTGAATGTCATCAACGAGTTTGCCTTCATGATTTGATTGGATACAAGTCAGCTCAATACCATGCTGAGCGGCATGGTTGATTAAGTTCGTCTCAATATCGGCGAGGGTAGTATGACCATAAATATCAGGCTCACGCTTACCTAGCAGATTAAGATTTACCCCATTAACAAGTAACAGTCTACGGGTAAGTGGCATGGTTGCTCTCGAACTAGAGAGATTAGCTGGCATTACCGATTGAGAAGAATTACTCATAAGTTTCTCTATAAATATAAAAAAAGTATTGATACGACAAACGGCTAAGACGGTCAATCATCAATAAATACAAAATGGTCGTATAGTAGCGAATAAACCTAATAATTTTTGCTCTAGCCCTTTATCATAGCAGCTTGCCGGCTAAATTATAAAAAATTGTCTAAAAAACTGCGTTAGCCTTTAAAAATCATATTAAAAGACTTTATGTTACTAAAAACCCGTGCTATGATATTTTTAAGTAATAAGTATTGTAAGTTTGTTACTTATTATGTTCTAAGGAGTGATTCCATCATGATGGTAGCACTAATCAATACGGATAAAATATAATCGTCTTGATTTAGAAAGTCTTTTGTTAAATGGTGCACACCAAATGATAAAAGTGGCTATGAATATAAACTTGAAATGTTTGAACAACAGTATTTAGAGCAGTACTCTTAGATTTTGATCTCATAATTTTAGACCCCGTTTATATGCAATGTTGCAAAGGAATTTGGGGCTAAATAAACTTTTTAGGAAGTAATATTATGTCAGCTCGTGAGGAAGGTATTGTAAAGTGGTTTAATGATTCAAAAGGCTTTGGTTTCATTCAACGTGATAGTGGAGAAGATATTTTCGTCCATTTCCGTGCGATTCAAGGTGATGGTTATCGTTCTCTAAAAGACGGCGAAAAAGTTGAATTCAGTGTGGTAGAAGGCGATAAAGGTCTTCAAGCTGAAGAGGTCAGAAAAGTAGAAGAGTGATCCGCATAGACATTAGGGTAGTTTAGCTATAATGTCTGTATAAACTACTGATATACTACTAAGTCAAGCCCGTCTGATCTTACCGATGTTGAGTTTATCGCAGCGTATTTGGTAAGAGACAGATGTCAGGCTTGGCTTTTTTATGTTTTTGGTTTACAGAAATATAGTCATTTGTATTTATATACTGGCTACCACAAGGCTTACCGTGAGCCCATCACTGGTTAATATACAAGCGGTCAATATAAAAGGATGATTTTTTGAGTAATTTTACGACATTTACTGATTTGCCACTTTCAGCGCCGACCCTACGCGCGGTAAGTGATTTAGGTTTCACCCAACTGACTCCTATTCAAGCCCAAATATTACCGCACACATTGGCACATCAAGATGCCATCGGCCAGGCGCAAACCGGTACTGGCAAGACGGCAACATTTTTGCTCACTATTATGGAAGCGCTACTTACTCGTCCCTTTACTCCTGATGAAGAGCGTTATTTAGGCGAGCCACGCGCGGTCGTTATGGCACCAACACGCGAGCTGGCTCAGCAAATATTTGATGATTGCATCATGCTGACCAAATATACCTCGTTACATAGTGTCTGTATCATGGGTGGCACCAATTATGAAACTCAGCAGCACGAGCTTGAGCGCCAATACGTCGATATTCTGATTGCCACACCTGGACGTCTGATTGATCTAATGAATAAAGGTATGGTTTATCTTGATCGGGTGGAAGTACTGGTATTAGATGAAGCAGATCGTATGTTGGATATGGGTTTTATCCCTGATATCAAGCGTTTAGTAGGACGGATGCCGCCCAACACTGATCGTCAAAGTTTATTGTTTTCAGCAACATTTAACCAAGATGTGATGAACTTGGCCTATCGTTGGTTACATGAGCCACAATTCGTTGAAATTGAGCCGGAGCATAAGACCAGTGAGCTGGTTGATCAGCATTTTTACTTACTCACAGAAGATCAGAAGCTAGAAGCTCTACAGCGCATTATTACCGACACAGCGGTGGAAAAAGTGATTGTATTTGCCAATCGTAAAGATCAAGTGAAGCGTCTCTATCATAAGCTACGTCAAGCACACAAAATTGTGATGCTATCAGGTGATGTCATTCAGCAAAAGCGTGAAAAATACTTACAACGCTTTAAAGATGGTCATGCCTCTATTTTGGTAGCGACTGATGTGGCGGGACGAGGCATTCATGTTGATGATATCAGTCATGTGGTCAACTATACCTTACCCGATCAGCCGGATGATTACGTGCATCGCATTGGTCGTACAGGGCGTGCCGGTCAGACAGGAATCAGTATCAGCTTTGTCAGTGAGGACGATGCTTTTAATATACCGGCGTTAGAGAAGCATTTAGATACTAAGTTTACCCTTGAGCAGTGGCAACAATAGTTGTTATAGCGCAAACATCAACCTGTTGTAGCATCAGACTGGCTTAATGTACCGGCTTTAATAAACCAGCCACAACTCGAACTGGTTTTGCTTGTAGTCGATTGAGGTCTTGCTCATTGGCCATCGTGTTCAAAATAAAAAGCCCTTACCGTCATGATTGGCGTTAAGGGATTTTTATGGACATTAATAATGTGATGCTCTTAACTTGGTGTGGTGATGACTCACTAGCTTCTCATTAATCTTGATTCAAGGTAGTGGACTAATTAGTGTTCGTATCACGATCGCTTGGCATAGTACTTGGCATATTATTCGACGTAACATCTGGCATAGTGCTCATGTCTTGCATACTATGATCCATAGCATTATCGCTATCGGGCGTCATGTCGTGATTCATTTGACTCATATCGGCCGTGGTTGCTTCAGAACGTTCCGGATTAGACGTCGTCATAGCAGAGTGGCTGCCATGATCCATCTGGGCATCGCCACCGCCATGCCCACTGTGCATGTTAGCCATTACCATGGGTACAACAATAACTGCTAAGCCAGATAACACCATAATAGCGCCATTCAGCTGTCTTAGGCGAAAACGTCCAATCTTATCGCGTAACCAGCCAACGGTTTCGTGCGTGGCAACCAGCATTGGCACTGTACCTAAGCCAAAGACAAACATCAATGCTGCACCGCTCAACGGATTGTGGGCGACTATTGCGATAAGTAGGGCACCGTAGACCAAGCCACAAGGCAAGAAGCCCCAAAGTAGACCAGCAGTTAGTGCACGTGGGAAAGTGGTTAGTGGAAATACTTTTTGACGAAGTGGGCTAAGGTACTGCCAAAAGCGCATACCAAAACGCTCAAGCTTGGTCAAAAAGGGTGCGCCAAGCATGGTCACGCCAACAAAAACCAGTACCAATCCCAGTAAAATACGCGGCGTACTATTACCCTTCATTAACGGCTCTAACACAGTGGTACCAATAAGTCCTGCGACTAAGCCTAAGAATGCGTAACTGGTTAGACGTCCCAGATGATAGGTGGCGACCAGAGCACGGCGCTTAGCTGGACTGACATCTTTCATAGACAGCCCAAATGCCGTCACCAGACCGCCGCACATACCCAAACAATGCGGTGAACCAAAAAACCCCATCAATAATGCTGCGACCAATAAGGCGGTGGTCATAATGAGTATCTCCTACAATAAATATTGAAATGTAACTCTATTTTTTATCGACAGTCATTTACTAAGTATACTGGCCACCACCAGAAAACGCAGGCAAGTAATACCTATCAAGGCTTTATATTTTCGGGGTGTGATTCGTATCAGTAAGGCTAACTGCATCATCTACCTTGACGCTATCGACTGGTTGATGATCATTGGCATCGTTATTGATGTTGTTGTCGGTAAGTGAGGTGTCAGCACCATCAACAGTAGCCTCAGTTTGCTCATGAGCCTGAATGGTTTGTCTGCGCTCTTGGCGGTCATCTAAAATAATGCGCTGAGAGGCGTTATCTAGGTCTTCAAACTGGTTGGATTTTACCGCATAGCGTACTGCCCAAATAGCCACCACAAACAACATCAAGCTCAATGGAATTAATAAGAATATGCTGAGCATTATAGACCTCTTAGCTGACAGTTCACTATATTATACGCTGATTATTGGCATATTAAGTGACTGCTATCGGGGGAAAGAATGAGCAAGATTACATAGGATACAAACGTGTTTTAGACATAGATTTTAATTGAAAGTCTTTACCGCGCTGCCTCTGGGCGTTAATAACTGTTGCGGTGTTATATCTTCGGCGCGGCGACAGTCTAGTTGTGGGCGTAGCACATCACGTAGGTAAGCCGCAATTTCATAAACAGCGCGCCTTGAATGACTCAGGTTTTGTGCCGGTGCCATCCAATCGCGTCTGACGGGCAAGGGCGCATTAATTGGGGTGCTATTAATGCTGTTTAGAGCAAACTGTCGTCGTGCACGAGCCATATGGTAGCTATCGGTAATAAGATAGACATGATGTAGCGGAATACGTTTGGCGGTAAAGCGTGCATTTTCGCAGGTATTCATACTGGCATTTTCACTTATTAAGCCCTCAATACCATGTTCGATGAGCCACTGGCTAAGCCAAGGCGCTTCAGCCCCACTTAATACAATAGGTAGTGGTAGATCGTGATAGGCGGTGGCTGCAGTACGAACGCGGTTGAGGCTATAGCGATTGAGAATAATCTGATTGTTATTATCATTAGTGAGACCACCACCAAGCACCACGTAAGCGGTCGGTGGTGCATTCATAATGGCGGCTGGCATATTGGGTAAAGGCAGATGATTTAGTATATAGACAACCGTTTGCGAAAATAGCGGCGTGAATAAACTAATAAGCACTAAGATGACGGACGTTGATCCGAGTATAAAGGTAATATTAATAATACGAAACAGTTTGGCCATCCGTTCAGCTGATCGCAGGTAATATCGTGATAGATTCTTAGACCACGACTTTTTAGACCACATGCGTGCCATGCCCAATTGAGCCATCAGCATTCACTAAAATAGGCTCACGAGATAAGGTAATCGCAAATTTATTGTAAACACAAGTCGAAATATACCGTTGGGCTTGAGCCACATCTTTTTGAGTGGCCTGATAAGGCCTGTGATTGGTAAGCACTAGTGCCTGTTGTTGATGCGTAAGAATGGGGGCAATACCGCCACCTTTTAAACCCGCTTGCTCAATCAGCCAGCCTGCGGCGACCTTAACCATGGACTCAGGCATGGAGTAGCCGACAATATCAGGGTAAGTGACTTGCAGTGCTGCAAATTGGGCATTACTAATAACAGGGTTTTGAAAGAAACTCCCACAATTAGGCAGATGCTTAGGGTCCGGCAGTTTTTGTGTGCGAATATCGATAATGGCTTGCATCACATCAGCAGGAGTGGGCTGTGTGCGTCGGTTTTGCGCAGCATAATTCTGCGCTACCGATTGCACATCGCCATAACTGGCTAAAACTTGTGTTGGATCTAGATGCAGACGAAAACCCACGCGACTGATCAGCCATGTATTTGGCGAGCGTTTAAAGACACTGTCCCGATAACCAAATTCGCAGTCAATGGCCGATAGGTGCCGCCAGGTCCCGGTGGGTAAATGATAGGCACGCACATACTGCAAACAGTCTTCTAACTGAACGCCATAAGCGCCAATATTCTGAATGGGGGCGGCACCGGTCAAACCTGGAATGAGGGCGAGATTTTCAAGTCCATACCAGCCTTGCTCGACTGTATAGATGACTAAATCATGCCAGTTTTCCCCGGCCATAACTTCGATATCGACATGGGTTTCTGTCTGAGCTTTGACGGTGATACCGCGCATTTGTGGTCGCAGTACAATTGCATTTAATTGTGCGGGTAACAACACATTGCTACCGCCGGACAGCACAAATAATGGTCGATTATGTTCAGCGGTTTTTTGATAACTTGCCATAAAGCTGTCAAGCTGCGCCTCATCCGCTAACATCACTACGGAGTCGGCAACACATGCCAGCGCCATAGTATTGGCATGTGATAGGTCATATGGCTCATCACATAATCTTTCATATGCAAAGCCAGGGGATAAATCACACTGGACACTGAGATCAAGGCGCACATCTGAGGTCATAAGGTAGCCTGTTTAGCGAGTAAATAACAAGTCATGCGGTGCTTATTATAGAGGATACGCTGATCAAAAGGACGAGAAATCTAGCATCTTATTTCTATAGGGTCTTCCAACTCTCAATCCAAGCCTGTGCACTTGACTCAATACGTTTAATCACGTCTTCAAAAGCATCGCCGTCACCTTGATAGGGATCAGGAACATCATCACCGCCATAGGTCGGATCTTCTTCGCTAAATAAGGCCAGCTTGGCCAGTCTTTTCGATGGATCAGTAATGGCTGTTGCGTTGTCTGAATCGACAATGCTGTCTTTAAGTACTTGTAAGTCTGCCAAGTTTTGCGCGTCCATGGCCAAAATCAAATCAAAATTACGGAAATCGTCGGCACTCACCTGGCGGGCTACCAATTTACTGATGTTATAGCCATGAGTTTTAGCGTGGCGCTGTGCACGGGCATCTGGTGCGTGGCCGATATGCCAGTCCCCTGTACCTGCTGAGTCTACTTTCATCGCAAACCCTGCTATAGCCACTTGCTGACGAAAGATCTCTTCGGCAGTGGGTGACCTACAGATATTGCCCAAACAAACCAACAATACAGACGATGGGGTAGATGCTTTAACCTGCATAAGACAACCTTTTATGACAACAAAAAAAGCATGCCATAAGAAACCAGCACGGGTAATGCTGTTTATTAGCATGCAAATGAGTAAGAAAATCAACCCTCAGCGTAACGGTTAATGGCACGAATGGCAAGGGCAGAGGCTAAACAATAGGGTCATTCAATGGATGGACGCTGAATCTATAGCGTATATAATATTTAGACAGCTTTTAATAGTCCGTCAATTGTGCCTAGTCGTTAGTCCTGATTGTTTTTAAAGCGATGCAACTCACGGCGCTCTTTCTTATTGGGCTTGTTATCTGGTCGAGCAAGATTGGCCAATTTGCGCTGTTCGGCATAATAAGCGCGGCGCTCTTCACTGTCTTCAGTTTCTGAATATAAAACTTGTGCGGCGTCGGCGTTGCCACGTTGCGCCGTTAAGGCTTCAACGATAACTGTTTTTTCTGTCATTGCGGTTGCCGAGCCCTGGCGAATCGTTAACTCGTCTCCGATCGCAATCTCTTTACTGGTCTTTACACGGCTACCGCCATAATGGACACGTCCACTCTCAATAGCCTGCTTAGCAAGAGTGCGCGTCCGATAAAATCGTGCCGCCCATAGCCATTTATCGAGGCGAATTTTGAGTAAGGCTTGGTTGCTATTATCAAGATTATTTTTCATAGTGATTCCTTTGAATACAGATTGGATAAGATACTGTCAATCTGTGTAAAAAGTATAAGTATTAATGGGTTATCGAGATTTTATATTCAAGTCGCTTATAAGTAACTGATTTTATACTTAAATGACTGATACTAAAGTAATGCTATAACTAAGCGATTTTAGAGTATTACTATAAAACTAACTTCGGCTATGGCGAGCTCGAACCTAATAATGGCTTTACGCCTGGCATCAATATAATCAGCTGGCGCGTCCGATAGTGACTACAGAATATCTGAGATACTTTCTTAATATGAGGGCATTTTTCCTAAAATCCACTTAAGCTTCCCAGCATTTTCAAGCATTTTCAAGCATTTTCAAGCATTTTCAAGCATTTTCAAGCATTTTCAAGCATCTTCAATGGATAATTGCATAGGTATACTTTAATCATTTTAAGTAGGCACTTTTTTATGAGTCTTTGCCTTGGTTGAATACTAATTAGGACTGATATAATGCCCTGAATCTTAAAATATATTTAACCAAGATGTGACTCTCAGCGCTTTTTGATAAATTAGAGTTTTACGAGTAAGGTAACCCGTTATAAAAACGATAGGTCACTCGGTATAAAGATCAAAATCGTTTTTAACTGGGTGTCACTACTAGTAACTATGCTGGTAGTAGCTATTCTTGGACCACCAGTAGCGGCTAGCCTATTTCAAAAATAGCTGATAGCCGATATTGTCATTAATAGCAGTACAGTCATAGCCGATATCGAGTAGCGCGTCTTGTAGTAAACGCGAATTGCTTTCAGAAGCTTGTAAGCCAACTAATACCCGACCTTCAGCAGCACCATGATTGCGATAATGGAACAGGGTAATATTAAAATCATCGCCCAACTTTTCTAAAAAAGTTAATAACGCGCCAGGACGTTCAGGGAAGGTGACTTTTAATAACTGTTCGTTTGCCACGTGAGCATGGCCACCAATTAGATGGCGAATATGCGATTTGGCAATATCATCATCAGTTAAGTCATGCGCCGCATAGCCGTCAGCTGCTAACTGATTACTGATTGTTTGCCGCTCTTTATCGCCTTCTTTTAAACCGATACCGACAAATATTGCCGCAGGGTCCATAGAGTCTGGAGACAGCTGGTTATCCGCACGGTAGTTAAACTCAGTGATATTACGACCATGTAAGCTGCGACAGAAGTTTAAAAATGCACCGGTTTGCTCAGGAATCGTCACTGCAAAAATAGCTTCTTTCTTCTCGCCAATTTCAGTACGTTCCGCGATATAACGCAAACGGTCAAAGTTCATGTTGGCACCACAGATGATACCCACACAGTTTTTGCCTTGCAAGTCATGTGCCTTGATATATTTTTTCATGCCAGCCACTGATAGTGCGCCAGCTGGCTCAACGATACTACGATTTTCTTCAAAAACGTCTTTAATAGCAGCACAGACTTCATCATTAGTACAGGTCACGACTTCAGGCTCAACAATCGGTCCTGAATTATCACTTTTTTGGGTACGAATAACGTCAAAAGGTAATTCACCAATTTGCGCCACTGCCACCCCATCGACGAATAAGCCAACTTGTTCGAGTTTCACGCGCGAGCCCGCTTCGAGTGCCGCCTTTAGACAAGCGGATTGATCGGCCTCTACGGCGATAACTTTGACGTGTGGCGCCACTTCGCCTAAGAATGCAGCAATGCCCGAAATCAGACCGCCGCCGCCTACTGCCACGAAGACATAATCCATATTGCGCCATTGTTGGGTCAGTTCAAGACCAATGGTGCCTTGTCCAGCAATCACTAGCTCATCATCATAAGGTGGAATAAAGGTCAAGCCTTCACGCTGCGCAAGGTCGATTGCGTAGCGGTTGGCCTCGTCAAAGCTATCGCCATGCAAGTCAACGTTGCCACCTAACGCCTTGACCGCATCAACCTTAATATCAGGAGTAGTGGTTGGCATAACGATAATGTTCTTTAGTGACAACTTGCGGGCAGAATAAGCGACGCCTTGAGCATGGTTACCCGCTGAAGCACAAATAACGCCATGAGATTTTTGCTCGTCGCTCAGTTGACTAATACGGTTATAAGCACCGCGTAATTTAAACGAAAAAACTGGCTGCAAGTCTTCGCGCTTGAGGCGAATGTCATTAGCAAAACGCTGGGTTAGCTTGGGTGCAGGCTCAAGTGGGGTTTGAATGGCAACGTCATAGACGGTAGCTTGCAATATGGCTCGTACCCAGTGTGACAGCATAATGACTCCTAGTTTAGGTGATGAATAAATAGGTGATAGATGAAGATAAAAATGAAATAGCTCAGCCTATGCTGATTTTTAACATCTTGCAAGATGCAATTGCAATTTTTAATAACCTGGTCGCTGGATAATTTGGCTTATAGAGTGCCTACTAGCCTTTATTTTAGATAAATATAGTCTATGGGAGCAATGTGCGGCAACCAAACAGTGACTAAATTAAAATCAGCATCACCCTGACATCCGTCATAGCCATCAGTTATAATGGCCGCGCATTTTACCTGTTTTATAGTGATAAGTTTACCTTGCCAAGGATTTATGATGAGCGATCAGCACGCACAAAAGCAAGCCGCCGCTAAGGCTGCTCTACGTTATATCGAAGACGATATGATACTTGGTGTGGGGACAGGTAGTACCGTCAACTGTCTGATTGAGTTATTGCCCTCGCTGAAGCTTGCCGGTGCGGTTGCCAGCTCGCAGGTGACAGAAGATAGGCTCAAGGCTTTAGGGATAGAAATAGTTGATTTAAATTTTGCGGGTACGCTGGATGTCTATATTGATGGTGCTGATGAGGTGAATGAACATTTGCAATTGATTAAAGGTGGCGGCGGGGCATTGACCCGTGAAAAAATTGTCGCAGCCGCATCCAACAAGTTTATCTGTATGGTTGATGATAGCAAAATGGTTAAGTTTCTTGGGCGCGAGTTTCCAGTACCCATTGAAGTATTGCCACAAGCGCGCTCTTATGTCGCCCGCCAATTAGCACAAATGGGCGGTGAGCCCGTATATCGAGAGAACTTTGTCACTGATTATGGCAATGTTATTTTAGACACTTATGACTTGGATGTTAGTAATCCACTGGCGTTGGAACAACAGTTAAATAATATCGTGGGCGTGGTATGCAATGGGGTTTTTGCGGCCAATCAAGCGGATGTGTTATTAAAAGCCAACAGTACTGGAGTAGATGTATTGATGCGTTCTTAATGGATTACCTATTGATAATAGTAAGAATGATATTGACTCTAAACGTATCTGCTTGCGAAAAATAACAACAATACTAGCTAGGCCATAAGCGCTATTGAAGGGGCATAATAAAGGCAGGTTACCAAGGTAACCTGCCTTTATTATTGTCTATGATTTTTAGGTACGCTATTTCTCTACAAGATTACCTTTAGAACGCTTTGTTTCATTAATGTCTTTATTAAGCAGGCAGCTTAATTTTATCCTTTAATAAAAATTCCATTAATGCCTTCTGCGCATGTAGGCGGTTTTCTGCTTCATCCCACACTACTGAGCGTGGATCATCAAGCATATCATGCGAGATTTCTTCGCCGCGATGCGCAGGCAAGCAGTGCATGAAAACCACTTCCGGATCGGCTTTATCTAATAGTGATGGCGTCACTTGATAAGGGGCAAAGCGGCGCGCCCGGGTGCTTTGTTCAGACTCTTGCCCCATACTTGCCCACACGTCTGTGACAATCAAGTTTGAGTCTTTGGCCGCATCTTGGACATTTTCAACCAGGCTGACGCAGTGTGAAAAACGTTTCATAAGCTCAGGGTCAGGCTCAAAGCCATAGGGAGCCGCCACGCGCAGCTCAAAGCCGAATTGATTTGCGGCCTGCATGAATGAAGAGCACATATTATTGCCGTCACCCACCCAGGTCACGATTTTATTCTCGATACTACCGCGGTGCTCATGATAGGTCTGCATATCGGCAAGCAGCTGACAAGGATGGAACTCGTTGGTAAGCGCATTTATAATCGGCACACTGGAATATTCTGCAAAAGTTTCAACAATTTGATGTTCAAAGGTACGAATCATAACGATATCGACCATACTTGATATCACACGTGCTGAGTCCTCTAATGGCTCACCACGACCGAGCTGAGTGTCTTTTGGCGATAAGAAAATAGCATTACCACCAAATTGGCCCATGCCAGTCTCAAAAGATATGCGCGTACGGGTTGATGACTTCTCAAAGATCATACCTAGCGTACGACCAACAAAGGGCTGATAAATCTCGCCAGCATGTTGCATTTTACGTAGTTCGCTTGCGCGTTTTATAAGGGCTTCTAGTTCTTGTTTGGTTAAATCAGATAAGGTCAAAAAATGGCGCAAACTCATAACAATCCTAGCAGTCAATCACAGTCAATGAAACGTTATCAGCCGTCAATAGCATCGCATTAGTAGCTATACTATGGTGACAACAAACTTTTAGTATAGCGTAATTAATGCCAATGTAAACGCCCAATTTCGCCATAATAACTAAGTCTGTAAGAGGAGAGTTAAGCATATTAGCGTTTTACAAGGATTAATCTTGTATGCGTACTGGACGTGTACTAAGTCGGCACAGTAGCTCATAGCCAATAGTACCGGCATGAGTGGCCACCTCATCAACGTGAGGTGCACCGCCCCACAGCACTACCTCGCTATTTAAAGCAATATCTTTGGGTGCTGCGCTGATATCAATAACAATCATATCCATCGCGACCCGACCACGAATGGGGCATGGGTAGCTTTGGTTACTCGCTTTATCAATGACACAAACATAAGCATCTTCATTGAGTACCCGTGGGTAACCGTCACCATAGCCTATGCTGACCAGCGCCGTTCTGGTATCTTGTAGCGCAGCCCAGCGACTACCGTAACCAACAGCATCACCAGCTTTGACGGTTTGGAAAGCCATAATTTGTGCACTAAAGACCATTACAGGCTGTAAACCTAAGTCAGCAGCAGAGTTATCCGTAAGCGGTGAGCTACCATATAATATAATGCCTGGGCGCACCCAGTCATAATGGTTGTCAGGAAAATTCACTAATCCTGCTGAATTGCATAATGATCCTTTGATGTCTCGGTCAACACCCTCTCGTAGAACATTCAGCATGTCAGAAAAACGCTGTATTTGAATAGCATTCAATGGGTGGTTATAATCATCTGCATTAGCAAAATGAGTGGCAAGAATCAGTTGGTAGCCGGCATCATGCAGACGCTGCGCTGCTTGGACAATGGTTTGCTCATCAAAGCCTAGACGATTCATGCCGGTATTGTATTTGAGCCATACCTGCCGTGTTGGACTATTCGCCGGCGGTACATTTGCTAACGCCCAATCCAACTGCGGATCATGATGAATCACACAACTGAACGATTGCTCAATAGCCTGCTGCCACTCATCAGCACTGAACACCCCTTCGATTAAACCAATCGTTTTATCCCAGCCTAATTGCCGCGCTTCTACTGCTTCACTAAAAGTTGCCAGCCCAATACCATCTGCTTGCTGCAATGCTGGCAAGACCGCTTTAATACCATGACCGTAAGCATTGGCTTTTACCATGGCTAGGACTTTAGCGTGAGGAGCAAGTTTTTTTACTTGGTTGAGGTTATGAGTGAGGGCTTGCGATTTAATGGTAATAGTGCGCATGATCGGCTTCTTTGTTAGCAGGGTTTTCAAGCCACTGAGTAGTCAAAGCTATTGTTATGAATAGCGATTTACGATCAGTAGCGCCGTATTATTAAATGTGCTATCAACTGTATTATCAGTTGTGTTGCTAAAAGGTTTGTTTACTATTAATCACGACTGAGTGCTATTCATCATCAAAGGTAACGCCTTGATAATATTCAGGTGTGAGGTTGGTAAAACGGGTAAATTGTCCCTCAAAAGCTAAGCGTAAAGTACCGATGGGGCCGTTACGTTGTTTACCAATAATAATTTCAGCCACGCCCTTGTGGTCTGAGTTCTCATTATAGACCTCATCGCGATAGATAAACATAATCAAATCGGCATCCTGCTCAATAGCACCAGATTCACGCAAATCTGACATGATAGGGCGTTTATTTGGACGGTTTTCTAGACTACGGTTCAGCTGCGATAGCGCAATGACTGGACATTCAAGCTCACGGGCTAAAGCTTTAAGGCTACGAGATATCTCAGAAATCTCTCCAACCCGGTTGGTATCAAGACCAGGAACTTTCATTAATTGTAGATAATCAACGATGATAGCGCCTAACTTTCCGTCATGGTTTTTGGCGATACGGCGACAGCGAGAACGCAGCTCTGAAGGAGGCAATGCTGTACTATCGTCGATATAAAGATGCTTAGATTGTAGATGCTGAATGGCATTCATCATCTTGGCCCATTCATCCTCGTTCATTTGTCCTGAGCGTAAATGGGTCTGATTAATCGCCCCCCATGAGGACAATAGGCGCATAACGATTGATTCCGCCGGCATTTCCATAGAAAACACCACTACTGGCAGATCTTCATTGAACAGAATGCCTTCTGCTAAGTTCATAGCAAATGTGGTCTTACCCATAGACGGACGCGCAGCGACAATCACTAAATCACCGGCTTGTAGACCTTGCGTCTTATTGTTAAGCTCAGTAAATGGGGTTTGCAAACCAATCATGCCATCAGGGTTGGATTTGAGCTCTTGAATCTTGTCGATAACGTTGCTCAATACGGATGTAATGCCAACTGGGCCACGTTGTTCAGCGCGCTTGTTATGCTGCTCGTTAATACTAAATATTTTGGCCTCAACATTGTCTAAAATATCACTGACGGTTTGATCTTTAGGATGATAGGCTAGAGTGAGCATCTCATTGCCTGTAGTGATTAACTGGCGCAAGGTGGACAGTTCGCGGACGCGCTGAGCATAAGCGGTCAGGTTAAACAGAGTCGCGGGGCTTTGGCTCAAAATATCCGCTAAATAACTGTCACCACCTGCGTTTTTGAGTAGTTTTTGAGATTCTAACCAGTCATGGACCATTACCGTGTCATAAGGCTCGTTTACTGCCGCCAAGTGAGCGATAGCATCAAAAATATATTGGTGTCGCCCCGCGTAGAAGTCGTCTTTAGTGACGATATCGGCAATCTTTTCATACGCCTCTTCAATACTCATTAAAGAAGCCAGCAAGGCTTTTTCAATATCAATATTGTGTGGCGGTTGCTGATTGAGCAAGTCGTCGGTCTTGTCGGTGTCTGCCATGGGTGCCTAATTATTAAAAGTCGGTATTCAGAAATCGGTATAAAAAATAACAGTCGGGTACCGTTAAAAAAGTGAGTCGTACTTCTATGATAGAAATACCAAAACGCTTCTTCACCGCTTGTCAGTAAATGCTACAATCAAAGGCGAAAGTCTACCACATTATTCTCTTTCTTAGGTTTCTAATGGCTAATTTATCTGCATTCACCAGTCGCTTGACTTAACGACTGATCACTTAAATGACCCTGATACCAATAATAAAAAAATACAATAAAATCCTATACTTATAGAATCAACAAGGACACTGACACAATGCAAAAACTACCTCTACTAATTACTACTGGTGAGCCTGCGGGCATTGGCATGGACGTGGTGCTGCTATTAGCACAGCAAGGTAAACTACAGGATTTTGCGCGACCTATCTGGGTCACTGCTGAAGCTGAAGCCATGCAAGCGCGGGCCGATAAATTGGTCGCTGCCGGCGTATTAAAGACCTGTCCCTCTTGGCAAACGGTCACGGCACAAGCGGATGTCGATGACTTTATAACGCAGATTTCACAGCAGGCGGCTGTTGATAATGACGCTAATGACAGCAGGTTTACTTTACTTGATATGCCTTGTGGCGCGCCTGTAGTCGCCGGACACATTGAGATTAACAATGCGTTAATGGTGGCGCGGCAATTAGAAATCGCCCATCAGCTGGCGTCCGGCAACACGGTTGCGGCTATCGTCACTGGACCACTACAAAAATCGGCGCTGATTGATGCTGATATCAAGTTGCTAGATGGCACCATGTTTAGTGGTCATACAGAATTTTTTATGCAGCAAAGTGGCTGTGATAAAGTGGTGATGATGCTGGCCAATCCCACCATGAAAGTGGCCCTGGTAACCACTCATTTAGCGCTTAAAGATGTGCCCGCTGCTATCACTCAAGAGAATGTACGTCAGACCATACAAATTGTGCTCGATGATATGCAGTCAAAGTTTGGTCTCGCAAAACCGCGAATTTTAGTTTGTGGTCTAAATCCGCATGCTGGCGAGGGTGGACACCTGGGTGTGGAAGAGAGTGAAATTATCAATCCCGTTTTGCAAGAGTTTATCGCTGCAGGGATAGACATTTCTGAGGCGATGCCAGCTGATACGTTATTTACGCCAAGACATTTGGAGCACTGTGATGTGGTCATTGCGATGTATCATGACCAAGGACTGCCGGTACTTAAGTCACATGGCTTTGGTGATACCGTCAATCTAACGTTAGGATTGCCTTATATTCGGACGTCTGTAGATCATGGTACTGCGCTTGATTTGGCGGGTCGCGGCGGTGCAAGTGCTACGAGCTTATACCAAGCGCTAGTGATGGCAAATGAAATGGCCGACAAGGCGCTGATTGTCAAAGGCTAATACTTAATTGAGCATTAGCTTTATTAACTTAATAAGACCAATCCCTAAGAATATACATTACTAAGAACATAAATTAATAGTAGGACGACAATGTAGCCTAATTATGAGCTGTGGTATAATTTAAAGTCAAAGCACTATCATTTGTTCTGCCATTATTAATGGCCTCTATCATTTCATTTTTATAAATTAAGAACTATTTATGTCTAAACCTTCGTTTGACGCCCAAACCTTATCTGCCAGTTTGCGTACTGCCAAACACCAGCCACGCAAACGCTTCGGTCAAAACTTCTTGCATGACGGTAGTGTGATTCGCCAGATTATCGATAGCATACGTTTGGATCGTGATGACAATCTAATAGAAATTGGTCCTGGTATGGGTGCGTTGACTGAGCCGTTACTGGCTGACGTTGATGCCATGACCGTTGTTGAGCTTGATCGCGACTTAGCAGACAGCTTACGGATTCGGATTGGTGCTAACAGCCATCCAAACTTTACGATTATCAAAGCCAATGCCATGCACGTTGATTATCGTGAGCTATACAGTCCTGAGCGCGGTAAGCTACGTGTGGTGGGCAATCTACCGTACAACATTTCCACCCCGATCCTGTTTCATTTGCTCAGCTACGCTGATGTCATTCAAGACATGCATTTTATGTTGCAAAAGGAAGTGGTCGAGCGTATTACCGCCGATGTTGGTAGCAAGACTTACGGACGTCTATCGGTGATCATGCAGTATCATTGCGATACTGATTATTTATTGACCGTCCCTAGAGGCGCTTTTAATCCGCCGCCCAAAGTAACCAGTGCTTTTTTTCGCCTGACTCCACATATCAACAAGCCAGTAGTAGCAGAAGATGAACAACATTTTGCCCTGGTCGTACGCGACACCTTTAATCATCGTCGCAAAACCCTACGCGCTATTTTTAAGAAATCCACTCTGTTACCCACCTTAAGCGAAGACGATTTTGCCGCTTGCGCTATAGACCCACAAGCGCGTCCAGAGACCTTAAGTGTTAGTGACTTTGTGAATTTAAGCAATCATGCGCGTCATTTACAAGTAGAGGTTTAGAAATAGAGAGCCAGAAATAGAAAGCTATAGTACCTTTGTCACCGATAAAGGTTATTTTGGTCTTTAGTATCAAGTATTAGCAATCGAGGTCCTATGAGTTTTCGCCACCAATATGTCATCGGTGACTTGCAAGGTTGCCATGGCGCGTATCGTCAGTTACTTAACACCTTAAATTTTGACCCGACTCAAGATAAGTTATGGTTTGCCGGTGATTTAGTGGCACGCGGCGAAGACTCACTAAATACCTTGCGCGATGTCAAGGCGTTATGTGAGCAAGGCGCTGCAGCAACTGTTTTGGGCAATCATGATTTGAACTTGCTCGCGGTATGGCGGGGGGCGACTAAGATTAAGAAAAAAGACAGGACGGCCCCAATTTTTGCTGCTGAAGATAGCGAAGAGTTATTACAGTGGTTACGTCACCAGCCGATATTGGCTTACCCCGATACCCATACGGTATTGGTGCATGCGGGTATTCCGCCGCATTGGAGCTTAGAGGATGCGGAAGGTTACGCTCAGCAGCTAGAAACACAGCTGCGAGGCAGTTTACATCATCTTGATCGTGTGCTGCCACATTTATATAGCAAAACGGCTGATAATTGGCACGCTGATATTAATGGCTTTACTAAGATAAGAGCGATTGCTAATTATTTTACTCGTATGCGGCTGTGTAAGCAGGACGGGTCGCTTGAGTTTAGTTTTACCTCAAGTCTAGACCAGCCGATGCCAGTTGATTTTTTACCATGGTTTGCATGGCAAGTGCCACGTGCACGTAAGATATTATTTGGACATTGGGCCGCGCTTAAAGGTGAGGTCGATTTACCGCACGCCCGCGCACTTGATGGCGGCTGTGTATGGGGTAATTACCTGCTGGCCTACCGATTAAGTGATGGTAAAGTGATCACTTCTAGCGCTGATTGCTCTGTGCCGCAGTGATAATGAACCAAGGATAATTCTGCTAGAGAGTTAAATTGGCTTAATATTCTTCTTTAATTAAGCCAGTTACAGTTTCCACTCTACACTCAGAGATTAATTTTATATTTGACTCACTTTAAATCATTTTATGATGCTCATATTAAGATTTTTAAGCCCATTTAAATAGCTGTCTTAGCTTACAACCAAGTTAATGGGGTAAGTTGGGCGGTTTTTTGGGTTTAGGAAGTGGCATCTTGGTATCTCCAGCAGCCTTGCCGTTGGAGCTTTCGTGATCACTATTTTGTCGGCCATCACTGATCGCACCAAGTGTCTTAGTCGTCTTATCATATTGTATATCATCGCTATAGGGGACACTGTTAAGCTCACTATCTATCAAGCCATCGTCGAGATCTATTACTTTTTTAGATAGGATCTGGGCTGTTGTAGTATGAGTGGCCCTTTCTTCATTGTTGTTCAAATTACTGTCAGTGTTATTACTTTTTGGCTGATTGTCATAATATATATCTGTCGTTGCTTGCTTACCTTGGGTATCGGCCTGCATAGATTTAGGAAATATCTTCACATCAGACAAACGTCTGACCACATAATTACTGGGCAGCGGTTTACCACTATTTTGTGCTGCGCTATCGTCAAAAATCATATGACCTTGGCTATCGATGCGCGCGTATTTCATAGGTTTATCGCGTGGCCAGAAAAAGTCTGTGGGATGCGTAATCATATGGCTAAAAATTTGTTTGGTTAAACGACTCCATTCAAAGAATTTGACTTCTTTAGAGCGCAAAGCAACAAATAGTGCCAGTGAGAAACTGACTATTAAATTGACCATACCGATCAGCGCGACCCCAAGGATAGACAGTAAAATCACTTCCCAATTCATCTGTGTGGCCGATAGGTTAAACAGACCATGTGCCAAGTTTGCGGAAGCAAAAGCAATATGTCGAATATCAATTGGCAAGCCAAATAAGAAGCCGATGGTGGCGGTACTGCCTAAAAATACCCCAAAGATAAAATTGCCCATAATAGCGCCGAGATTGGTTTCTATAAAACCACCCAAACGTTGAAGCCATGACTTAGGTAATAAGTACTGTAACAACCAATGCCGGCGAATTCGCGCGCCAATATTGTTATAAACGGCCAAATTATCATAATAGCCGGCAATAAGCCCAGACAAAAACAAATAGACCCCAGCAATGGCGGCATGAGGTAGAGCCAATGAGCGAAAAGGATCTAGCTCATGCAACAGATGCCCTGCTTTATCCGCATTAATCATCGGTGTGCCCGTATAGTGCAGCCACGCAAACGAGATAATCAGCGCCACGGGTATCGCCATCATTATATTGCCCATAATAGCGATGAACTGAGTTCGCAAGATATCGACCACTAGCTCTGATAGTTTAGTCAGCTGATGTGATTTTTTTCCAGAGCTATCAGAGATGGTCGAAGCAATAGCGGCAGCGGTCATAGCGGGCTGTTTGGTTGCTACCGTACCATGAACAATATGAATGAAGACAAAGCCTAGACCATAAATCATGCTGTTTACAAAGGCACGAACCATGGGCGCAATCGCCAGCTGATAAGTCACTATTTTAATAGTAGCCATAAAGGCAATGATAAAGCCACCAATCGAGGCTTTTCTAAACATTTTTTGATAGCCTGACTTATCAGTACTAATGTAATGTTCACCGACCCGGCTGGCATTGTCAGTGACTTTACGTGATAACAGCTTGGTATTGTTATCGATTAGATAGCCGATGCTATAGCGTCGATTGGCAGTAATCACTAGTGTTTGAATCAGTTCAATAATTGCCCTATCACGCTTAAGCGCGTCAGCCGCCACCAATTCAGTCAAGACTCGCATGCGCTGTAAGCTTTGATCCAGTCGTAACATCATATTGGTCAGACGAATAGAGATACCGGTTTTATAAATACGCTTACGCACGGTGGCGACGATACCTTCACACTGCTCAAGCATGACCAATAGGGGAGCAGGGTTAACTGCTTGTTCAGGTGTAATGTCGGTCAAGCTATCTAGCTCATGCGCTTGCCGATATTGATTAACGAATAATACGGCTTCTTGGTTTTGGGCAACAAAGGACGCTGAGTAGTTCAGTATTTGTGGATAAGCTTCCATCAAATCAGGATGCAGCCCAATACCACTAATACGATAGGACAGAATAACGATAGCGTTCAATATACTGTTCTTGGTGGTAGCGACCAAGTCTAAGTGCTCTTCTTTAACCTTAAATAACTCAACTAGGGTGTCCCATTTGTCTTTGTCAATATTGGCGAGCCACTGCTCATCTTGTTTTTTATTGAACAAATAACCAACCAACTCAACGACTGAATCATCTTGCGGTAATAACGGTAAAAAACGGTGGCCTACTAAGCGGCGTAGGCTACTGAAAAATCCTTCATCTGACATGATACCTGTATCGGTATACAGGGCAATTTGGCGATATTCGATAATAAGCTTTAAGACAAAGCTTGCAAGCCCATCTCCATATTCTGGATGCTGACGCAAAATATCGATGAGGACCTGGATCTTCTCGTTGGCAAGCGCTGGTTCTTTTTCAGATACTCGCAATTCATCGATCAAGCGTTTGAGCACCGAAGGATCGGGCACTTCACTCAAGGCAGTAATCTGCTGTAAAATGTATTTTATTCCTGACACCTTGTACCCTTTGTTGTTATTTAAATAGTGATCAGCGGTATTTACAATTAAGTAACCTAATATTAAATATTCACAGCAGTAAGGTTATTTGCAGATAGAGTAACGGGTTAATAAGCGTTCAGTTTTAAATATCTAGTTTTAAGCGTTTAGTTTCTAAAGTTTGTGTAAGGAATAGGTACTCTTTTTCTGACTTATTTTAATCTGAAAGGGCTATGAATAGGCAATTTATTTTGTTAGTAATTAATTTCAGACAAATAAAGAAAACAGTAACGAAATAACGTTTTTTGATCAAATGTGATGGTGTCACTTAACTAGCTACTAAAACTTAAGTGATGAACCCCTAACGAAAGTAGACTTAATAACCGACACCCAAATTAAGTGAGTAATCAATGACGTTTTTCAGACTACTGTTTTGCGGATGGCTATAAAGGAAGGATAGAATTTTGAGAACTGTTATAAACCAGCAAACAGCAGATGATAGGAATTTTCAGTGTCCATAAAACTTATGCCTATAAAAAAGCATCATTTATGCCTCAGTACTGCACAAGGGGGTTTTATAGAACAGTACGCGCACAGGCAAAATGAGTAGGCAGGTTATGCCAACAATAGGTTATACCAATGGCAGACAGCTTTGAGACAGACAGCTTGGAGACAGATGTTGCGAGGCAGTCATCAAATAATACGACCCATTCTCAAAAGCGTCACTCCTACTATTAAGATTGAGCATATCGTTATCAAAGTCCATGTCGTTTTGGCTCGGTCACTAAACATTTTATTACTTCTTAATATTCATTTATATAAATATACACTATAAGCAAATCACTTTCCTATAAATTAATTCTATGAACCAAACAATCAATTGCACGGCTATAAAAAAAGGACAGTCATAAGACTGTCCTTTTTATTCAACCGCTTAATCAATCATTATGCATGATTAAGCTGAGGCATTAAAATAATCAAGATCAAAGTTCATCATTGGATCACTGCCAGACCTGACCATCTGAGCATGGGCATCAATACGTGGCAAGATGCGACCAACGAAGTAATCAGCGAGCTTGGCTTTGTTGGCATAAAACTCACCTTCTTTACCGTCAGCAGCTTCTACCATCATGGCAAACATGTATGAGTAGCATAGATAGCCGAACGCATGCATGTAGTCAACCGCACAGCCATTTATTTCGCTCTTACGTATGCTGATATTGGCAAGGACGGTATTGGTCAACTCTTCTATGGTATCAGCAGCCTTTAACGTTGCTTGCTTGATACCATGATCGGCTTGCATCGTATTCACAAAATCACGAACTTCAGCTAAGAAGTTGGTAACATATTTACCCTCGTTGCGAGCGACTTTACGGCCAAGCAGATCAAGCGCTTGAATACCATTGGCCCCTTCGTAGATCTGAGCGATACGGGTATCACGAACAATTTGTTCCATGCCCCATTCGCGCACATAACCATGACCACCAAAGACTTGTTGACAATCGATGGTAGCTTCTAAAGCTTTGTCGGTTAAGAAGGCTTTAGCAATAGGTGTCAGTAAGGCAACACGAGCAGAGGCCACTTGAGCTGCTTCAGGGTCGGTACTGAATTTTTCAGCATCAAGTTGTTTGGCGACGTACATAGCAAAACAGCGTGACGCTTCAGAATTGGCTTTAGCGTTCAACAGCATGCGGCGTACATCGGCATGATGAATGATGGCATCAGCTGGTTTTTCAGGGCTTTGAATCTGGGTGTCGCTACGACCTTGACCACGATCAATCGCATAAAGTGCTGCATTTTGATAGGCAAGTTCAGAGCCACCAAGTCCTTGTAAGCCCATAGTAACGCGCTCATAGTTCATCATAATAAACATTGATGAGAGCCCCGTATTTTCAGGACCAACCAACCAACCTTTAGCATCATCAAAGTTCATCACACAAGTGGCTGAGGCTTTGATACCCATTTTATGTTCAATAGAGCCTGCTGCTAGCGTATTGCGTTCGCCCAAGCTACCATCTTCATTAACTATGAATTTTGGTACCACAAATAATGAGATACCTTTAGAACCCGCTGGCGCGTCTGGCGTTTTTGCTAACACCAAATGAATAATATTTTCAGTTAAGTCATGCTCACCACCGGTAATAAATATTTTGGTACCTGAAATGTTGAAACTATCGTCGTCGTTAGGCACCGCTTTCGTTTTGATGATACCTAAGTCAGTTCCGGCATGGGGTTCAGTTAAGCACATGGTACCTGACCATTCACCTGAATACATTTTTTCTAAATACAGTTTTTTCTGCTCTTCTGAGGCCGCAGCATTCATACACAATGTCGCGCCAACAGTGAGGTTGGGATATAGCGCAAACGACTGGTTGGTGGTAAAGATCATTTCTTCAGTCAACATAGTAACCATTTTTGGGAAACCTTGGCCGCCGTACTCAGGGTTGCCACCCAGACCAACCCAACCTGAATCCGCATATTGCTTATAGGCCTCTTTAAAGCCTTCAGGAGTGGTAACGACACCGTCACCATGGAAGGTTGCGCCTTCTTCGTCACCACTACGATTAATAGGTAGTAGCACGTTTTTGGATAATTTTGCCATTTCTTCTAAAATCATATCGACAGTTTCCATGTCAACATGAGACAAATTATCATTATTTTGCCAAAACTCATGAGCTTTAAAAACGTCAGTTAAGATAAAACGCATGTCATTAAGAGGGGCATTATAGACAGACATAAATATTCCTTATTGTTCAATATGAATAGAAGTAAAGCAGTTTATTTATTGGTAGTTAGAATCAAAGGATATTGAGACGCTAACGAATAGGGGTATTAATAATATTGGTCATCTATTGATGACGAGTTATCCGTTAATAACGTCACAGTAAATAGATGAAAAATATAAAATATGCGAGTTATGGCAATAAACTTATTGCTGTAAAACGATTAAGCGATTGATAAAGTTTAGCAAATTAAGGGCTTAAACTGTGTATATCTTCGTGAATTACGCGTGCACCGAAAGTCATTCTGTGCTCTTGTAGTATTTAAATATAACTTAAGTGACCCGCTGGAAAGGCAATCCTAGCTAATTAACCATGGTTAATCGAAGTCATATATAGTCAATGAAAAGTAATATCGATACATAACCTACTGCTGGCATACGTTTTTCTTGCTTGCTGTGCCTACGCAGACAGAGGCTGCAAAAATCTTATATCCGCAGTACCGTCGCGTTTTAAGGCATTTTAACTATAAGTCAACTCACTTTAAAAGACCAATAGTTTTAGAGCTTAGAGCTCGCTACCAAAACAAAATAGGCAACACACCTTAGTATGTTGCCTATAGGAAGATATTGAATCATGACTATTATAGTTAAAAGCAGTTTTTGACCACTTTATAGCTAAAATACACGCTAATAACAATGTACGCTTAATAACAATATACGCTAATAACTAAGGCCTCAGCTCAAATATGACGCTTAATTAAAATGCAAATTGGTCAGTGCTCATACTCATGTAGGGTTCGACACCAGTATCGATGCGCTTGACATAAGTACTAGTACGCGGTAGCAATTTTGCAAAGTAGAACTGCGCGGTTTTGATTTTGGCATCATAGAATGCCTGCTCGCCGGTACCGTCAGCAATAGCTGTTTGTGCCACTAATGCCATCCGTGCCCACAAGAAAGCCAAGGTCACATAACCGCTAAAGTACATGTAATCAACTGCAGCGCCACCTACTGCCTCAGGATTGTCGTTCGCTTGCATACCAATACGGGCAGTTAGATCGCCCCATTCTTTGATATGTCTCATAAGAGGACGAGTAAATTGGCCCATGTCGTCATTGTCTTTATTGTCTTCACAGAACTGCTGAATGACATTGGTAAAGTTAGTAAGCAGTTTGCCTTGTGACCCCAATACTTTACGTCCGATTAAGTCGAGCGATTGAATTTGAGTCGTCCCTTCATAGATACAAGCAATAGTGGTATCACGGACATTTTGCTCTAAGCCATACTCAGTACAAAACCCACTACCACCCAACGCTTGAACACCATGTCTGGCAGACTCAAGTCCCGTTTCGGTCAAGAAGGCCTTGCCAATAGGGGTAAGCAGTGACAGCATTTGATCCGCGTCTTTGCGAGCATCGCCTTCACCCTTGGCAACGGTATCAGCAAACTGAGACATATAACCAATCAATGCACGACCGCCTTCTGCGAATGCTTTAGTGGTCAACAGCATATCACGGACTGCAGGGTGTACGATGATCGGGTCAGCTGGCTTTTCAGGAAACTTAGCACCGTCTAGAGAACGAAACGCTAAGCGTTCTTTAGTAAAAGACAAGGCCCCTTGAAAAGCGTACTGAGATGCTGTGACCCCTTGAATAGCGGTACCGATTCGTGCCACATTCATAAAGGTGAACATGCAATTTAGACCACGGTTCTCTTCGCCGACTAAATAACCAGCTGACCCATCATAGTTGATGACGCAAGTGGCTGAGGCCTTGATGCCCATTTTGTGCTCAATAGAGCCGCAAGAGACAGCATTGTGTTCGGCTAAACTGCCGTCATCATTAACCCTGAACTTCGGCACAACAAATAAAGACAAGCCTCTAGTACCGGCTGGTGCATCGGGTAGGCGCGCCAAAACAATATGGATAATATTGTCAGACATATCGTGCTCGCCTGCAGAAATCCAGATTTTACCGCCTGTAATTTTGTAGCTACCGTCACCATTAGGTTCAGCTTTGGTACGTACCAAATTGAGATCAGAGCCGCACTGTGGCTCAGTCAAGCACATTACGCCTGTCCATTCACCTGAGACCAATTTAGGCAAATACTTTTGTTTTTGCTCGGCAGTACCATGATGCTCAATAGTAGAAACACAGCCTTCTGAAAGCCCTGGATACATACCAAATGACCAGTTAGCGGTACCCACAAATTCAGAGATAGCTGAGTTCAAGGACATTGGCATGGCTTGGCCACCGAATTCTTCTTCGGCCGTCAAAGACGTGAATCCAAGCTCACAGTATTGCTTGTAGGCCTCTTTAAAACCTTTAGGTGTGGTTACTTTACCATTATCAAAATGACAGCCTTCCGCATCCCCGCTCTGATTTAGTGGCGACAGCTCGTTTTCAGCGAAGTTGGCGGCAACCTCTAGATAGCTGTCTACAATGTCTGCTTCAATATGAGAAAAAGCATCAAGCGTTTGGTAATGTGCGGTACTGTTTAAAAGCTCATGCATGACAAATTTCATATCACGTAGGGGTGCTTTATACTGCATAATTTCCTGTCCTTTTTTTGGAATATGACCAACAGCGGGTTAATGACTGCCACTATTATTTAGCGCTTGGTTCATGTTTGCTGATGTCTAACTTGTCTGAATTAATAGTTTTTAATTAACAATAGACAATGACGCAGACCATATAAAATGATGTTTAAAAGAGTTAAAAGAATGATGACGGCTAAAGTCTATTCAATATTCAGCATTTCTGATAATTTCACTGTAAAAGATAGGCGTTTGCAGGCGATTATACAAGTTTGCTGGTGAAACTGATAAGTCATGAACCTATCTTGCATCCTATACACAATCAACGTGGGAGACAAAGCGCTATGAGCACTAACTGGGTAAGAGATTTGTTCATATGTATTTTTATTCACTACAAATGACGACTATTAGCGATAGGATGAACAGTCAATACGCCTGAATAAAGTACAGTTTAAGACCGTTTTATTTGGATGCATGCTGACGAGTCAACATTTCGGTGGCATCTTCTGCGTTAACGGGTCTACCAAACCAATAACCTTGACCGTATGCACAGCCCATTTGTAACAATAAGTCACGTTGCTGCTCAGTTTCGATACCTTCAGCAACAACTTCCATATCAAGTGCATCTGCCAAATCCAAAATAGCTTTTACAATCGCGTATTGGGTACGATCAGTGGCAATTTTGGAGATAAAACTTCTATCAATCTTAATAAAATCAAAGGGGTATTCTTGTAAGTAGCTGAGTGAGGCATAACCGGTACCAAAGTCATCAAGGGCTAGGCGGATGCCCATTTCTTTGAGCATGGTGAGTTGGTGTTTCACATTGGCATGGCGCCGCATCAATGACGATTCGGTCACCTCAACGTGTAACTGCTGCGGGCGGATATTATGTTCTTTAAACAAGTTACTGACCACATCAAAAAATTCAGGATAGTTAAATTCGGTTGCTTCAGCATTGATACAAATATGCTGAGTAAACCCCAATGCCTGCCAAATAGACAACTGTTGAGCAATTTTTACTGCCATTTGATAAAACAATCTAAATGACAGTTTGTATTCAATGATCGCTTCAATAAAATCCATCGGCTTCAGTAGACCGCGAGTAGGGTGCTGCCAGCGAACTAACGCCTCAAAACCAGTAATAGTGCCAGTATCTAAGGCAACTTTTGGCTGGTAATAGGGCACAAGCTGACAGTCATCCATAGCAGATCTGAGCTCAGCTTCTAATGGTAAGCTATCAGCAGTTGCTTTGTTGATAGCCTCGCTATACCAACAGACATCATCACCACCTTGTTGCTCGACACAAAGTCTGCGATAAGCGATATGACATTCAAGTATCTGCCCATAACGGGTAGCCAGCGAAAAATTATTTTCGTAAAAGCCGTCACTGTCTAAGCGATTAGAGATGTCTTTTAATATGGCCTGTTCTTCTTCTGATAAGGATTCAGCAGAATAGATACCAAGTGGTCGCCCAATCAAAAACTCTTAATTGTAACCAACCATAATTTCGTAGGTGGCATTGACTGATAAGTAGCGAAGGTTGGCATCTAATATGAATATGGAATCTTCCAGGCGTTCGCATAATTGAGTCAGTAGTTGCTGCTTAATTAAGGTTGAGATGGGTTCAAAATTATTCATAATACTGGCTCACAAAATATACTGGCGCATAAAAATAAACCTCACTGTTCGACATCGGTATACTTATATTGAACGGGGCTACTGATATTGAACAGGGCTACTATAAGTTATACAATAAATAGCTAACAAAAGTTTATCATTATTTTAAAATTTAATCATTAATAACTATCAAGACTCCTATCTTATTATCAACGACTCAGGGCGTGCAATGTTGCCAAGGCGACAATTGGAGCCGTCTCAGTACGCAGCACTCGCGCGCCAATTTGCCAAGGCGCAAAACCACTATGCTCAGCCTGATCGCACTCTTCATTACTGAGTCCACCTTCAGGACCAATTAACAGTTCGATATAAGGCAGCTTTTGAGTCAAGACGGTCAGTAACGCCTCTGGCCTCAAAGGCTGATCTGCTGCTGGCACGCTCATCATTACACGCAAATCTGCTCGAGTATTAAGGATCTGATAATAAGGATCCTGACTAAGGGTTGCTACGATAGGACTTACAAAAATATCACGACTAGCCTTGTTCGCTGAGCCACTCGTCTGTGAGTTATCGATCTTTGAAAGATCACTATCTAAACTATCATTACTTAAACTATCATTATCTAAACTATCATTACTTAAACTATCACTATCTAAACCACCGTTACCTAAACCATCGTTATTTAAGCTCTGTAGCCACTGACGAATAGGCTGAGGCGCAAAAATAATTGGTGGACGGTTTAACCCACATTGTTCACAAGCAGCAATAGCAATTTGCTGCCAGTGAAGTAGCTTTTTGTCGACTTGTGCAGGTTTTAAAGAGACCTCACCATGATGGCTACTGAGTAGCTGAATGGCAGTGACGCCAAGCTCAGTGGCTTTTTGGATAGCATAATCCATACGTTCACCACGACTCATGACTAAGCCTATTTTACTAATGATAGGCGCAGTACGGTCATCGCTTACGTGTGCGAGTAAGGTGGCGGTAGCATGCTTTTTACTGATGGTTTGTAACTGTACTTGATATTCACCACCAAAGCCGTCGAATAACAGGCCTTGATCACCGATATTCGCTCGTAGCACACGACACCAATGATGAACGATAGTGTCTGGTAAATCGACCTCACTACCTAGGGCTAACGAGTCTAGTCGAGGGTGGTAAGAGGATTCAACGTTGCTTTTATTAAAAGCGTTACGATCACTATGTTCGTTATCATTACTACTGATGGCATAAAAAAAACGTCGCACGATATTTTATCCCTATGGTTTAATTAAGAACGTTTATTAGTAGCCTAATAGAATATCATTTGGCCAAACTAAAGGTGTTTTTAATCCTAAATTCGTATAAAAAAGTAAGTCGCTGATGTTGGTAAGCGCCTTATAAAAGGCGGTAACGGGTATTAAAGGGCATTGTATAGTTAAAATACCTTAAAAACGCTACGCTACGGTACTGCTGGTATAAGCTTTTTGCAGCCGCTAGTCGGCTAATAAAATCTTAGCAATAAAAAACTGGTGCTCCTAAGAGCACCAGTGGGTTGAACAATAATGATAAAAGAGGCGTAGCGTAATAAACGATTAACAGCTTTAACCTGCTAGCCCTAAAGCTTCAATTAGGCGTTTGTTGGGCTCAACCTTATTCATGCTATAAAAATGCATTGCGGGTACACCCTCAGCAATCAGGCGCTCGCATAGACGGTAGACCACCTCAAAACCAAACTCACGAATGGCTTTGCGATCATCGCCAAAGTCAGCAAGCTGTTTACGCACATAACGTGGAATATCAGCACCGCAGCTATCAGCAAAGCGTACCAAGTTACTAGAATTAGTAATCGGCATAATACCGGCCACTAATGGCTGTGCGTTGGTATCGATCCCACGGCCTTCTAACGCATCACGCAAATACAAATAGCTGTCAGCATTATAGAAGAATTGGGTAATCGCTGCATTCGCGCCCGCTTGGTATTTGTTCACCAAGTTATCAATATCGAATAAAAAGCTGCGTGCTTGGGGGTGCATCTCAGGGTAAGCCGCAACTTCGATATGGAAATGATCGCCTGAATGCTCACGGATAAATTTGACTAAATCCAGCGCAAATGGCAACTGACCCATACCAACTTGTCCTGACGGCAAGTCGCCACGCAGTGCCACTAAGCGATTGATGCCTAAACTCTTATATAGCGTCAACAGCTCAGCAATCTCGTCTTTATCGTCACCAATACAGGAAATATGCGGAGCGACTGGAGTGTCGCTACGCTCACATAAGGCGTTGACGATATCTAAAGTGCGGGTACGCGTTGAGCCGCCTGCACCATAAGTTACCGAAAAGTAAGTAGGCGACAGTTTGTTCAGCTCATCAAAAGTACTGAGCAGCTTCTCATGTCCCTGCTCAGACTTGGCAGGGAAAAACTCAAAAGAGAAAGCAGGCTTACTCACAGTCGCGCTCCTTATCTTTAATATAAGTACTAATATAAATACTCATATTAATATTTATAAGCATCAGGTTTGAACGGACCTTCGATAGGAACGCCTAAGTACTCTGCTTGTTTTGAGGTCAGCTTGGTTAACGTACCATTGAAACCCGCGACCATAGCGGCTGCGACTTCTTCGTCGAGCTTTTTCGGTAACACTCTGACGTACAAATTGTCAGTACGTTGGTCAACGGGCAGTTCAGCAAACTTCTCTTCAAACAGATACATTTGCGCCAATACTTGGTTAGCAAATGAGCCGTCCATCACGCGTGATGGGTGACCAGTTGCATTACCTAGGTTCACCAAACGACCTTCAGCCAACAGAATCAGGTAATCGTTCACGTCGTCTGAGCGGAAGATTTGATGGACCTGTGGTTTAACTTCAGACCAGCGCCAGTTTTCACGCATAAACTGCGTATCGATTTCGGTATCAAAGTGACCGATGTTACAAACTACTGCACCAGGCTTTAACGCTGCTAGCATGTGTTTGTCACAAACGTGATAGTTACCAGTAGTGGTGACAATCATGTCTGTATCTTCTAGCAGGCGGGTGTTTATGTTTTCTGCGCCGCCAGTGTTGTCGCCGTCAATATACGGTGATAATACTTCATAACCGTCCATACAGGCCTGCATGGCACAGATAGGATCAACTTCTGAAATCCGAACAATCATACCTTCTTGACGTAAGCTTTGTGCTGAGCCTTTGCCCACATCACCATAACCGATAACCAAAGCGCGACGACCAGCAAGGAACATATCCGTACCGCGTTTAATCGCGTCATTTAAGCTATGACGGCAACCATACTTATTGTCGTTTTTAGACTTAGTGACCGCATCATTGACGTTGATAGCAGGAATTTTTAGCGTGCCTTTATCCAACATTTCGAGTAAGCGATGTACACCAGTGGTCGTCTCTTCTGAGATACCATGCATGTTATCTAGAAGCTCAGCATAATCATCATGGATAAGTGCGGTCAAATCACCGCCATCATCTAGAATTAAGTTAGCATCCCAAAGTTGGCCTGTTTCTTCGCCACCAACGTGTACTTGCTGGCGTAAGCACCATTCGTATTCTGCGTCAGTTTCGCCTTTCCAAGCAAATACTGGAATACCGGCAGCAGCAATCGCAGCAGCAGCGTGGTCTTGGGTTGAGAAGATGTTACATGAGGTCCAGCGCACTTCGGCACCGAGCGCAATTAAGGTCTCGATAAGTACGGCAGTTTGGATCGTCATGTGGATACAGCCGACAATCTTCGCGCCTTTAAGCGGTTGATCCGCTTCGTAGCGACGACGCAAACCCATAAGGGCAGGCATTTCGGCTTCAGCAAGAGTAATTTCACGGCGGCCGTAATCAGCAAGGCTAATGTCAGCGACTTTATAGTCTGTGAAAGCGGGATTGATCGTATGGGCAGATGGGGAAGTAGACACTGCGTCCATAATATGCTCCTATCAGTGGTTAACGTATGATAAAAAGAATAAAAACGCAGGTGCCGTTGTTCACGCTATTTAATACTTAAACTTTTAGTATTAAACAGTTTACCGAGCCTAATATAACGTATAAATCAGTGTGGCTTAGGTTTAAAGCTAAACACTAGTATTTATGGTTATGGCGCAACACCTCTCGGAGGTCATTATTGTAATATATGAGGCGTAATTTGTCACCTATTGGATGCAGGAAAATCTAGGCGTTGATGTTGCGCTTTCCTAATTTTTGTACTTGACAGCCAATATATAGTCACAAAAAATAGTCATAAAAAAAGGTCATCAACTGATGACCTTTAGTATTAGTAATATAAATTATAAGTGGTATTGAATAAGTTTAGAACCAGTTATAGGTGAGTGAGGTAAAGAAGTTGGTGCCTTCAGTATTATAACCCGGCGCTGTAACATATTTTTTGTTAGTGATGTTATTTAAGCGTGCAGTCATGGTCAGATTAGGATTTAGCTGATAATTACCGCTAATATTCAATAATCCGTAATTTTCAACCAATTGTGAGTCAGCATTAGAAATACTGTAATAGTAATCGTCTACATATTGATACTCAGCGCGAATATCTAAGCTGGGAAGACGATAACCAACGTATACTAAGCCTTTGTTTTTAGGGCGAATAGGTAGGAAATTACCATCGTCGTTATCACCGCTACTGTCTTTCGCTTTTTGATAGTCGTAGCTACCACCGAATATATAATCATTTAAGACCCAATCTGAGGTGAGTGAGATACCCTTGATTTTAGCTTCTGCAACATTTTGACTATTGCCACCGATATATTGATTACCATTATACCTAGCTACAAAATTGATCAAGTTATCGACCGTATTATGATATCCAGTAACACGGGTAGACTGAAGGGCGGTATCATATTCAATAAAAGCTTCGTAGTTATCACTGGTTTCAGGATTTAGATTAACATTACTTTCAGTACCAGAGTATATGTCATAAAAGCTAGGCGCACGGAAGCCTTTAGCATAACTGGCACCAGCCCGAAGGTTTGGATTGATATGATAGGCACCGCCTAAGTTATAGGTGGTCTCGTTGCCATATTGTGAGTTATCATCAAAACGTAAGTTAACTTGGGCATCAAATTGATTGCTTGCCAACACATAACCTAAAAATGCGCTAGTAACATCACGATCATTAACATCCTCGTAAACTGTAGAATTAAGACTTTGTTTAAGATGCTCTATCCCATAAACACTTTGTCCTATAGGTAGTTTATGCTGACCCACTAAACTAACTTGATCTTGTTTGCTGTCATAGACGCTACTGTTTTCACTAGAAGTGTCGATTTTATCAATAGAATGGCCATATTGTAGTTTTAATGAAGAACCGGGTAGATAACGCCAATCTAAAAAAGCTTGAGCAGAACCGTTTTCTTGATCCGAGTAAGCATCTTGCACGCCAGAATCAAACTCAGAGGTTGACTTACTATATAAAGCACTAGTACCAGCAAGCCATTTATCATTAATACGTTGGGTTAAGGCTAGGCTTACATTGTCACTGTCAAAGCCATCGTCATCTTTGTTATAACCGTAAGTACCGGGCTTCGTGGCATTGATACCATTAGTTTCATTATGGCTTGCTGATATGCTTAGTGAGGTACCAGTTGCATTAGAAAATTGTGCGCCCGCACCATATAAGTATTGATCATTTGAACCCACGCCTGCAGTTACAGAAAAATTGCTTCTGTCAACTTTTGCGCCCTTAGTAAAAATTTGAATCACGCCGCCCATGGCATCTGCGCCATAGATACTAGAACCTGAGGCACCATATAATATTTCGATACGGTCAATTTGATCAGCAGGCAATAAGTTAAGCGTAGCACTGCCGTCATTCAATGAGCTATAACGTATGCCATCAATAAGTACTAATATTTGTTTACCGTCATAACCACGCATATAAAAATTACTTTTTTTATCCATACCACCATTGCTGTAGTAACTGAAACCCGGTTGACGCTTAAGAACATCAATAGCCGTTTGACCTTGATAATATTTTAACTCTTCACTATCGACGACCCGAGTTTGGGCAATAACATTGCTAGTTCTAGTAGGTGTACGCGTGGCAGTCACGACAATTTTATCAAGTTCGACTTGAGGTAGCTCATCATCACTGGCAACATTCGAATCAGTGTTGGCAGGTGTCGCTGCCATAGCGCCATTAACGGCAAAAACACCAAGCGCGCTCAACATACAGTAGCGTAAATAGATAGATGAAGAAGAACGTGATAACAGCATAATTATTTCCAAAGTGACAAAAGCAAAAATTAAGAGGCTAAAATTACAAAAAACAATAAATAATTTACATGCGCTTATTATCTATAAAACTTACTCATTTATAAACACTTTTAACCTAATGTTTCTTCATTGTAAGCTGAGAGCCATTCATTATTACCTGTTATTTACTCGTTCTGCCGTGTTTCATTTGCTTTCTACGTTTTATTAATCGTTACGGTGTTCACTTTCGGTTATAACCCGCAAGTCGTGAGTAATATATAGAATGATCATCGTCTATAAAAACGCGCAATCAAAAGCACTAGTGTGATAAATAATTGCTATCATAGCGACACCGCCATAAGTATTTAAATTGCTCTACACATTAAGTTAAGAGGTTTGTTTTGTCTATTGAGCACTATTTAAGTCCTACTGCCATGCCGCCAGTAATAAAAGCGCCGCTATCAAAAACGCTGACAAGAGCGTTAGTAGTGATCATGCTGCTGTTGGCATCACTATTTAGTCTAACGTTGCCAAATACTGCGTTCGCTGCTGTAGAAGGTGGTGTGTTGGGTATCGCTGGCGGCCAGGATAGTAGTGCGAGTGAACCTGTGCCGGACGCATTCGGGCGAGACACGCCGCGCCATACCGTACAAGGGTTTATTAGTGCTTTAAGCGAAAATGATAATCTACTGGCCAGCAATTACCTCAACTTATCAAAGTCTG
The DNA here is from genome assembly GCF_035984995.1 of Psychrobacter sp. PL15. NCBI lineage: Bacteria > Pseudomonadati > Pseudomonadota > Gammaproteobacteria > Moraxellales > Moraxellaceae > Psychrobacter > Psychrobacter sp. PL15. The sequence continues at coordinate 76,186 of NZ_JAXCIB010000009.1, read as the reverse complement.
ATAACCCAGCTACCATCGTCCGTCAGTTCAAGCAAGCGCTTGATACAGGCGGGCGTTTTCAGCCTGATTTGCAACTCAACAATACGCTTGAGGGTAATTTAACCGATCAGCTACCGCCAAGCCAAGAAAATGTAGGCAAAATCAGCATCGATGATAAGAGTGTCCCGCTCATATTAGAACGAGTGGTTTCTAAAAAAGGACAACAGTATTGGCAGTTCTCTAGCGATACCCTCAGCTCTATCCCAGAAGTAATAGAAAATACGGAACCGACTTTAATAGCACGCTACACTTTTGAAGGGCTTGAGGATAAAAAGCTGTTTGGTTATCAGCTGGCCGATTTGGTCGCTGCGGTGGCAATCACTATTGGTAGTTTGTTGCTGACTTATGTGCTGGTGTGGTTGTGGTATCACCTTCTAAACATCGTCTATCCACGGTTACGTGGTGTGCCGTTACCGCTACCGGATAAGGTGATACTGCCGCTTGCTGTGGTTATTATGGCCCTAATTCTATCAGAAGTGATGGTCTACGCTGGCGTGTCGGTAACGCTGCGTGAGCCTGCTAATAGGTTCACCGAGATCGCTTCATGGTTAGCGTTGACCTGGCTGTTACTACGGGTAATAGATGCTATTTTTACCCGCGCTGTAAATATAAGTTATAAAAAGAATTACACAGAGCGAGTCTCTATCTTAGGACTATTACGCAAAGTCGTCAAAGCGTTGCTTTTGATATTTGCTATCATTGTCATCTTTGGTAATCTGGGTTTTGATTTAACCACTGGTATTGCAGCATTAGGGGTAGGTGGTTTAGCCTTAGCACTGGGTGCGCAAAAGACTATCGAGAATCTCGTGGGTAGTGTGGTAGTGGTGGCAGATTCGCCAGTCCGAATCGGCGACTATTGTAAATTTGGTACTTATGAAGGTACGGTGGTCGATATTGGTATTCGTTCATCGCGCGTGCGCACTTTAACACGCACTATTGTGACGGTTCCCAATGGGGACTTTTCATCTATGCAAATTGAGAACTTTACCTCCCGCGATATGTTTCAATTTTTCCATAAGTTATATATCAAGCGCACGGCTGACATTGAAGTTGTGTTCCAGATGGTAAAACATTTAGACGAATTTTTAAATGAACACTACTTGACCAACCAAGAATGGAACCAAGTTAATATTTTAGAGCTGCGTCAAGACTGCTACGTTGTCCAGCTACAAGCCTATATTAATTCTAATGATGTTATGGAATTCTACGACAAACAAAACGTGGTATTCGTTGATGTGTTATTGCAAGTTAGAAAGTATGACGTCGAGCATGCCTTGCCAACTCAGCAGCTAGTTGTTAAGCAAACAGAGCTTAAGCATGAGTTAGATGGGGAGATGGAGAATAAGGTGGTCGATAATACCGAAGACCCGTCACATGATGCTGATGACAAACACAGATCTATTGATTTAAATAAAGGTCCAGAACTAGACTTAAAAGATAGCGACAGTGATAATGATGGGCAAAAGAGGAAGCAAGAACAGGATCGACAAGACGTTGCTGAGAAAGATAGCGATAGTAATACTCATAGAAGTGCCGGCCATGCTTTAGTAAGACGAAAAATTAGGCAAATTAGAAACAGTTTTAGGTCACCTAAAGCAAAAAAACTTTAAGATATGTATCAGATTTTCAAAAATACGCGTTTTTAAAAACGGGACCTTCCTAAAAGCTGCTAATTAACAGAACATTCCAGACCCCATCATTAGCTTGTCACATTGATCTGGTACAAGCGGTTGGTAGCAGACATGTAGTGGGGTAGCTTACTAGACCGGTACTGACTTTCTGTTGTGCATCCAACCGTAGTGCGCCCATAACAGTAAGCTGGCAGCACTGCGGTGCGGCGACCACTCTTGACTCGCGACCTTTAGTTGCTTTGGCGTGGGGCGCTCTGCCAAGTTTAATACATCCATCGCAGCGACTTTGATTGCTAAATCATCAACAGCGAGCACATCAGCTCGGCCCAAAGAGAATAATAAATACATCTCGGCAGTCCAGTGGCCGATACCAATAACTGCTGTAAGCATCTCCATTATGTCCTTGTCTGACATTTTTACTAGTATATCAAAGCTGATGTCGTGCTCAACTAATGATCGGGTATAACGGATTTTTTGCCTAGACAAACCTTGCGCACGTAAGGCATCATCCGTTGCCTGAATAATTGCTTGCGGCGAGGTTAAGCCTGCCTCAGCCAGTCGTTGCCAAATACTACTAGCCGCAGCAACGGACAACTGTTGTCCTACCATTGCTCTCATCAACTGCTCAAATCCACCTGCATTGCGTCGTAGACTGGGCACGCCCACTTGCTCGTAAATTGGCGCGAACCTTGGTTCAATAGCGATAAGTGCCGTAATGTGGTCCTTTAGTACTTCTTGAGTATCAATCGTCTGTATGCTCATAAATGATTCATCCGCAGTAGCTGAACATAAATATAGTCAATGAAAAGTAATATCGATACACAACATACTGCTGGCAAAAGTTTTTCTTGCTTGCTGTGCCTACGCAGATAGAGGCTGTAAAAAGCTACTTTTAATAAGCCTGCTAAGTAGACTCACTAGGCTGTCTTAATGGTGTCATTATTTTTTATAAATTATCGATTATTTGAATATTCTATTTAAGTCTAGCAATAAAAAAAGGACTGCACCATTGCAGTCCTTTTTTTCAAAAAAAACCGTTTATAACTTATTCACCATCAGTTTTAGGCTTTTTTAGTAATACCAAAACCGCGCCATTACCGCCATCTTTTGGCGGTGCTGAACAAAAAGCCAATACCTCTGGTAATTGACGCAACCAACCATTGACGCAAGTTTTGAGAATAGCTTCGCTGCCTTTACCATGGATAATTTTTACCATGGTCTCATTGTTTTGTTTCGCTTGGCTCAGCAGTTGAGTCATGGCTACTCGGGCTTCTTCAATGGTGCAACCATGAATATCTACCGCGTCATACCAACGCAATTTGCCTTGTTTGAGCTGAGTAAACACTTTGGTCTGTAGGGTAGGTTGCTTATAAGATAAATAAGCTTCGCCAGCGACCGGATTAAGTAGTGCTTGCATATCCGACAAGCCGGCCCCTATGTCCGCCGCTTCTTTGCCTTGAGCGGCGGCACGTTTTGACAAGGTTGCTGCATCAGGCTTGCCGCCTTTTTTAGCATTGGCAGGCGAGCGGACGTTTTTATCATCGAGTTGATTGACGCCATGCATCGCTTGCATGAACAGTACTTTATCGTCATCGATATGTTCGCTGTCTAGCTGCTTCACTGTTTTTTTAACCTGCTTTTGTGTGAGTAAGGAAACAGGTTCAGTCGGCTTTTGATTCTCACCGTCAGGTGACGCGGTATCGCGGCTTTTGCTGAGTTGTCCTTTAAGCTCTTTGAGCTGGTCTTGTATGTCTTTTGAGAAGATAGAATTTGTCATAAAAGTTAACGTGTCTGTTTAATTAATGGGTTAATGGAAGCGTCGTTTAATCATCAAAGCTATCAATTATATAATCATAAGTATTTCTAATGATAAGTATTTTCAATGATAAGTACTATAGCCAGTAGCGTATTAGCGTTGTCTGTCATACCTTACGCGCTAGCTGGGATGCTCGCAAGCAAGGATTGTAACGCTTGCCCTGGGTGATCAGTCTTCATAAACTGCTCACCGATTAAGAAGTGCTGAATACCATGGCTCATCATCAATCGAATATCATCAGCGCTATGAATACCACTTTCGGTAACGATAAGTGCTTTATCTGGGTTGTTCGTATTGGCTTGGTCATCGGCTGCTAGGGCGGATAATAAAGTGCTCTTTAAATCAAGGGTGGTCTTTAAATCCACCTCAAAAGTATTCAAGTTACGATTATTAATGCCATAAATATTATGTGCTGAACGAGGCAGCTGCAAAGCGCGCTCTAGCTCATCAGCTGTATGTATTTCAATAAGTACATCCATGCCCAGTTCAATACTTAAGGTATGCATCTCTTTTGCCTGTAGGTCATCAAGACAGGCCATAATTAATAATATGCAGTCAGCACCTAGCAAGTAGGATTGATAAATTTGATAGCTATCAATCATAAAATCTTTGCGTAACAACGGCAGTTTGCAAGCTTGCTGCGCTTGGATGAGATAGCTGTCATCCCCTTGGAAATAATCACGATCGGTTAGTATCGACAAACAACTGGCACCGGCCTGCTCGTATTGCTGAGCAAAAGTGGCAGGCTCAAAGTTATGACTGATAATACCTTTTGATGGTGAGGCTTTTTTGATTTCAGCGATTACACCAATGTCAGCGGCACGTAAAGCATCGGCAAATCCACGACGTGGACGGTCATCGGCGCTAACTTGTAACTGTAAGTCTGCAAGCGGTAGCAAAGTACGGGCAGCGGCCACTTCATCGCGTTTGGTAGCGACGATACGCTGTAATACTGAGGGGATATCGGCATTTGATTTTTGGGTCGTGCTCGTCGTCATGGTTACATCCGGCTGTCGGTAGGTTGGATAAGGGAGCATGTTTAAATGGGTCATTATGAATATGGTGTTTTTTAATAACTGCATTAGTTACGCGTTAGCAATTAGTTTTTGTGTGTATTCGGCTAATGATTCAAGCTTGGTCAGTGCAGAACCATTCTGAATGACGGTTTGCGCTTGGCTAACACCATTCGGATAGTTGCTGGCAAGTCCGGCGGTATAAATGGCCGCACCCGCATTTAAGGCAATCATATCGCGCGCCTTAAGTACGGCACGGTCATTAGTCTTCGCACCTGATAAGGCCGCTCGAATCAGTTGGAGACTCTGCTCTGGTGAGTCCACCTCAAGCCCGATGAGGGTTTGCGATTCGATACCGGCGTCTTCTGGCATCAGCTCATATACCGTGATTTCACCGTCTTTAAGTTCAGCCACGGTGGTAGAGGTGGCAAGACTGATTTCATCCAAACCATCCTTGGCACCGACCACCATCACATGACGTGCGCCTAGATTTTTCATAACCTTGGCTATTGGCTCGCATAGGCGTGAAGTAAAGACGCCGATGACTAGGTTTGGGACACCAGCAGGATTGGTCAGTGGGCCTAAAATATTAAAAATGGTCCGTGCTTTGAGCTCGCGGCGTACCGGATTGGCATAACGCATGGCGCTGTGATGATTGGGGGCAAATAAAAAGCCAATACCTTGATTTTCGATACAATCAAGCGCTTGTAGTGGTGTCAGAGCCAAACTGATACCTGCTTGCTCTAATAAGTCTGAGCTACCTGACTTAGTAGACACGCCGCGGTTGCCGTGTTTGGCCACTTGCGCGCCAGCAGCAGCTGCCACCAGAGCAGAAGCGGTGGACACGTTAAATAAGTTGGCATCGTCACCGCCGGTACCGACAATATCAACTAAATAATCACAAGCAGTGGGAGTGACGTTTTCAGCCAAAGCACGCATCGCACTGGCTGCGGCGGTAATCTCATCGATTGACTCACCCTTCATGCGCAAGCCAGTCAAAATAGCACCCATCATCGCGTTACTACACTTGCCCTGCATAATGATTAACATCACTTGATGCATCTCATCAAAGGTCAAATCAATATGCTGGAATATTCTATCTAAAGCGCTAGTCAACCGTTTATGAATATGCTCATCAGAAAGCTTAGCGATATCTTCAGCTGTTTTTACGCTTTGCGCACCCTGTGTCTTAACAGTGGTCATTATGGTCTCGCTTATTATTATATTTTTAGTTCGAAATTATTGGTTTTAAATTCTCATACTGCATGCATCAGCCCACATTCATTAGATGGCTATCCTACTTGTGGCAAATTACCAGCGCCTAATACCGCCAAATTATGGGTCTGTAAGAAATTATTGAGCAACTGATAGCCCGCTTCACTTAAGATAGACTCTGGATGAAATTGCACGCCTTCAATGGCAAGACTTTTGTGACGTACACCCATGATTTCCTCAATACTACCATCAGCATTTTTTGTCCATGCGGTTACCTCTAAACACTCGGGTAAAGTCGCCTTATCAACCACTAGCGAATGATAGCGTGTGACTTGAGAGGGATTAGGTAAGTCGGTGAAGACCCCCTGCCCATTGTGATACACGGCAGATAAGCGTCCATGCATGACCTCGCCAGCTTTGACCACTTTTCCGCCAAATGCCTGTCCAATCGCCTGATGACCCAAGCAAATACCTAATATAGGTATTACGCCTTTAAAGGTTTCAATTACTGCCAAAGAAATACCAGCCCGATCAGGGTCACAAGGACCAGGGCCGATGACAATCACGTCAGGAGCTAGGGTTTTGATATCATCGATGCTGACCTGATCGTTACGCCAGACGGTGATGTCCTGCTGCAACTCACCGAAGTACTGTACAATATTGTACGTAAAGCTGTCGTAGTTATCGAGCATCAGAATCATTGTGTGATCACCTTATTCATGTGGTTTTACTTTAACTAAATTTACTTCAACTTTAGTATCTTACCATTATTTTGCTATCTATCAAATGCAGAGGATAGGCTATCTAACGGTTAACAGCGAGTTTATTACTCAAAAGTATGGGCTTTGTGAGTATGACTTTAATGTAGTGGGAGCAATAAACACTTAAAACGCACCAAATTAGCTCTTTTACCTTGTAGAGATATTATTGACCGCACTAATTTAGTGCTTTTTTGTTTTATAGTTTGCTACTACTGTGCATGATTTATGATGATAGGCAGTAATATTCATCATTAATATTTATTATTAATATTTTATCAGCGCAATAAGAGGTATATATGTATTATGGTTGCGTACCTTATTATGGTTTGCATTGTAGGTATCCTGACGAGTTGGCATAGCAGTTGCATCACCTTAATGGTAGCTATTTGTTTATAACACTTAATATGAATTCGTGTATTGATACCAGTGTCATCAAGCTGGCTCATATTAAGCGAACAAAACGCTTATAACAGTTCAGCATTGTTAATCAAATATTGTTAAGATATCGCTAGCGTTGACTGGGCTCATGAGAATCTGCAGTTAATGATAGGTGAATAAGTTGAAGAATGACGTCAGTCGCGTACTTTGCATTAATCAATAACTTTAAATGATGCTGATAATGACTACAATACTTGACGTGCTGCTCAAATACAGAAATTCAAATACAGCCATGAACCAATAACACTTAGATCACAATTAACTGATAACCACCAAGGAAATGATTCATGTCAAATAAATTACTAGACCTCATCAAATCATCCAATGCCAAATGGGTTGATTTTCGCTTTACTGATACCCGTGGTAAAGAGCATCACATGAGCTTTCCATCTCATACTGTTGACGAAGAATCAATAGAAGATGGCAAAATGTTTGATGGTTCCTCTATTGCTGGCTGGAAAGGCATCGAAGCGTCCGATATGATTTTGCGTCCTGATCCAGACACTGCATTTATCGACCCGTTTTTTGATGCCGTTACTGTGGTCGTGACTTGCGACATCATTGAGCCATCAACACTACAGGGGTATGAGCGTGATCCACGCTCTATTGCTCGCCGTGCAGAAGAGTACTTAAAATCTACGGGTATCGGCGACACGGCCTATTTTGGTCCTGAGCCTGAGTTTTTTGTATTCGACGAAGTAAAATGGTCGATTAACATGTCAGGCATCAGCTATGAAATCGTCGCTGAAGAAGCGGCATGGTCGACTAACAAAGACTACGAATGGGGTAATATGGGGCATCGCCCACGGGTTAAAGGTGGTTATGTGCCAGTGCCACCAGTCGATAGCTCGCAAGATATGCGTACGGTAATGTGTGAGCGTATAGAGGATATGATCGGTGAAGGTTGCATCGAAGTCCATCATCATGAAGTTGCCCCTTGCCAGTTGGAAATTGGTGTTGCATTCAATACCCTAGTTCAAAAAGCGGATGAAGTGCAAAAACTAAAGTATGCCGTCCATAACGTCGCGCATCAGTTTGGCAAGACTGCGACCTTTATGCCAAAACCTATCGTTGGTGACAATGGCTCAGGTATGCACGTGCATATGTCTATCTCAAAAGACGGCCAGAATACTTTTTCTGGTGACGAATATGCCGGTATGTCTGAATCTGCACTATATTTCATCGGCGGTATTATCAAGCATGCACGCGCTCTAAACGCGATTACCAACCCTTCAACTAACAGCTATAAACGTTTGGTTCCACATTATGAAGCGCCTATTAAGCTAGCATATTCGGCTTCTAACCGCTCAGCATCTATTCGTATTCCACACGTCAGCAGCCCAAAAGCGGTTCGTGTCGAAGCAAGATTCCCTGATCCAGCGGCGAACCCATATTTAGCCTTTGCGGCACTGTTGATGGCTGGCCTTGACGGTATCCAAAATAAGATACACCCAGGCGATGCTGCTGACAAAAACTTGTATGACTTGCCACCTGAAGAAGAAGCACAAATCCCAACCGTTGCTGAAAATTTAGAAGTGGCGTTACAAGCATTAAGAGATGACCACGAGTTCTTGCTAAAAGGCGACGTGTTCACTAAAGACATGTTAGACGCGTACATCGTATTAAAAGAAGAGGAAGTACAGCGCCTCAATGTTACGGTACATCCGATTGAATTTGATATGTACTATAGCTGCTAATTTATAGTTAATGCACTCAATTATTTTGAGTAAAAAAACCAGCTAAGTAGATCTTGGCTGGTTTTTTAGTGTTTGAATGTTACAAAGCGATGCCAAAATAGTATTTAAAGGTGTTTACACACCAATCTAAAGTCTCTTATAGCAGTGATAGTCTGGCTGTAGGAGTAATAGTCTGGTTGTGGGAGTGATAGTCTGGTTGGTAATCTTCTTTTATCATCATATACTACTAATAAAATACAATTATCAAGTTGACTGATTATGACTTTATCCTCTAAACGTATGTCATCCAAAAGTAATACGGCCACCATATTACTAATAAGTTTGGTTGTTAGCGCCGCAAGTATTTATGCGCCTATGGCCAATGCTGCCCCTATTTATAAAGTTGTCGATGAAAAAACGGGGCAGGTGACCTTTACTGACCGACCGAAAAGCTACGAGCAACAAGCTGGTAAGCAGATTACTGAGACATATATCGATACGAATAACACCAGTAGTTTTGGCAATACATCGACAGCATCAAACCAAGGCAACAACATAGTGTCAGCACCGCTACAGTCAATGGCTGCTACTTCTAATGCTACCATTTCTAATACGGCTAAAAAGCCACAAGCCAATTATCAACTGATTATGACTGAACCAAGCGAAAAGCGCGCTTATCATCGTCCTGCCCAAAGTATCGTAGTAAACCTACAGCTAAGACCGGCGTTGCAAGTGGGTGATAGGGTGATTATTTATCTTGATGGCAAGGAAGTTGCTCAAGGGCTAAGTACCTCCATTGCAACAGTAGATATCCTGCCGGGTGCTCATACAGTAAAGGCGATAGTTGAGAATGAGGCCGGTCGAAGACTTAAACAGGTTGAGCGTACTATTTATGTGATTCAAAATACCGCAACTTTGCAGAACAATAAAAAAATTGGACAACAATTACTGGCTTATCAAAACCTACCATGGCATCAAAAAGTACTGTTAAAACTAGGTCAAGACGACACTAATAAACAGCAGTCTAGTAACCAGTAAGCATAAACAATCACTAAATATCCTTTAATAGCTTTTTATTTAAAAGATTTTTCAACTTAACATTTAGATAGTAATCACTAAAAAAATAGGGCCAATCGCTATATTAAGCGCTCAGCCCTATTGAATTGTTTATAGTAGATGAATAGTCAATCCCGCTGGCGCGGTACTTATTTAGTCAGTTCAATAGTACCGTTAGCAGTCACTGAAATGGTACTGTTACCAGATTCAAAATTCTGAGTTGGTACTGATTCAGCCGAATCTGCTCTCATATTCATCGCGCTATACATAGGGCGTGGATAGTTGCTGCCGGTATTTAGATTAACCGTAACCAAGCGATAGCCACGGGCATCCCATGCTCGAGTTAGGTTTTTGGCTTGCTGCTGAAAGGCGCGTGAAGCATCAGTCATCAGCTTTTGCTCCAAGGCGTCTTTTTTAGCATTCGAGACTCCAAAGTTCAAATTGTCCATGACTAAGGTTTCTTGCAAGTCTGCAATCAGCTGACTGGTCGCGGCAAAGTCGGTGCTCTTAATATCTATATTAGCCTGTCCCGTCCAGCCAATGATTTTGTCGTCTTTATCATAGCGTGGATAGGTACGCTGCTGTCCGGTGCTGACCGTCACGCTAGGGTAACGCTTGGCGATGGCCAAGGCTTTATTGACTGAAGTATTAAGATTGGTTGCTAGTGTTTTGGCATTAGAGGCTTGTAGTTTTTTATATAGACTGGCACGTACCTCATCATTTGCCACCTCTTCTTTTACTTCTGTCTGAAAGCTTAATTGATCGTAGCCTGTAGGTTCCGCATGCGCACTGCCCATCATCGCTGTGAATAGACATGCGGCGCTGGTAGCGACCGCTGCTTTATTAAGTAAAGTGCTCTTCATAATAATCTCCTGAGTAAAATGTGTGTTAATAATAGTGGTCTTATAGCCTTAATAATCAAAGGCGTGCTATATGCTGATATAGTTAATCCAATTTAAAAACGATATAGTAGTACGCTGACATAAATGTACCTATTTTATTTTGAACTGGCTATAGTTATAAAGATTGAAAATACGCTCGTTAGATTTTTTTAGTTGGGCAACGGGTGATATATCAAACATATTGCTTTAAAATAGCAAAATATACCTGAGTTGCTGTGAGGATTTTGTCACTAGGTTACTGGATTCTATGTACTGTAAAAACAGCAGTTATGCAGTAGGGGTTGTAATAATGCAAAAACCTTGTATAATCTGCAACTGGTGGCTCCATTGGTAGCCTCGCAACATTGTTCTATGAACCCCGCCAGGACCGGAAGGTAGCAACGGTATTAGTTACAATGTGTGCCGAGGATGTGCTTTTGGAGTCGCTTTTTTTTGCCTGCAAATCGTTGATATCATAAACCCTTGATTAAAAAGGGCTTTTTTTTGCCAGTTTTTTGGATAAGCGCTGCCTCCTACCGATCTCTTACTGCCTACTGATCTCTTACTGTTAGGTATTTACTATTAGGTATTTACTATTAGGTATTTACTATGATTTTTGAACTGCCCTAATATAAGTTAAAATATAAGGTGTTAATAGCCAACAATAATAACAGCACCTTCCATAATAGTATCAGTCGATGATAATTGATATAAGACACAGCAGGATAGGGATCAAATAGCTTATAATACCTATCGGTCATGGTTAAGCACATTGCATACCGTGAGGTTACACGATACGATAGTCAGCTAAGATGAATACGACTTTTTAACAACATTAGCTGAACGCTGGCTTGGTGCTCGGCGACTCTTTGACTGATAGTATTGGCAGTTTTCGTCATTACCTAATCGTCATTACCTAAGTAGTGAGCTTGAGTTAGTGAGCTTGAGTGTCATCAATTAAAAATTTCAAGTATTTAACGCTTCTAATTTAACGTCTCCATAGATTACTGACCCTTTTGTAAATACGTAGGCCACTAAATAGGATAGTACCGACCCATGAGTGATACCCAAGACCAGCCGAGCTTATTGCAGCGCCGCAGGCAACAGCGTCAGATTTTGGCAATGATGGGGATTGAGCAGTGGGTACGGCCAGACTCGCTGACTATTAATATCGCACATATTCCATCGGCAACCGTAGATCAACCTGTATCTTTAGAGCGATCAGCATCGGAAGCTGTGCGACCAAGCTTCGACTCAGAGCAGCCTGTACCAGATACAGCGCCTATTGTTACTGATTATGATGGTACTGATTATGATGGTACTGATTATGATGGTACTGATTATGCTACTGCCAATACTGTTAGTAATGATTTGCCTGATCTACAAAGTTTACCGATGCAAGACCCGGCGACACAAAGCCCAGCGACGGCTGAGCTTGAAAGTAATGCAATTAATCCTTCGATTGCTTCGTATACTCAAACTGCCGCAAAAATAGATGTGATGCAGCCAGATGTCACGCCAACAGTAGAACACTTGATTGCGCCGTTGGTAGAGTCATCGATAGAAAAAGTAACAGCACCTGTTGCCGAAATAGCATTTACTGCTCAACATAACACCGCTGATTATAGTCTCAAGAAAGTCGCACCGTTTGACTTGCAAGGTGGGCGCTATGGTAATTGGGTGTTGATAGTTGATATTCAGGCTTTGAACAATGACAGTCAAAAGTTATGGCAAAATATCACTCAAGCATTAACGCTATCGTGCGAGACGGCTTCTTTTCCGATTTGCGAGGGTATGGATACCGCTGAGCTGGCTAACGCCAGTCTTGCCGGATACCTCTTTAAGATTGGTAGAAGTGAAGAGGTGTTAGTTGCAGCATTGACTGACTTGCCTGATGGTTTGACTCATCCTAATCTAGCGCACGTACCGACACTTGATCAGATGCTAATAGATGCCAGTCTTAAACGTGATTTGTGGCAGCAATTATCCAGTTCTAACTAAGCGTAAAATGTAATAAAGAAAGCGGTCGTACCGTAAGACTGTACAGATACCCCTCAGAGACTATAATCGAAGCATAATATTGAGTGTCTTTGAGAAAAAATAAGATTCAACCTACTATCCCCTCATATCTAGGATTGCGACTATGAATACACAAGCGCCTGCAGAAACCCCTACAAAAAAGGCTCCCCACCGCGTACCGAATTTTTGTGCTGGCCCTGCTACCATGCCAACTGCTGTACTGGAACGCGCTCAAGAGGAGCTGCTTGACTGGCAAGGAAGTGGCATGTCGGTAATGGAGATTAGCCATCGTAGTAAAGATTATATAGCCGTCGCCCAAAAGGCTGAAACTAAGCTACGCTCGTTAATGGACATTCCGGATAATTATAAAGTGCTGTTCCTGCAAGGGGGCGCAAGCCTACAGTTTTCAGCCATCCCATTGAACCTATTAAATGGTGGTCGCGCCGACTATTTGACTACTGGTACTTGGTCGGTCAAAGCCATCAAAGAAGCTCAGCGTTATGAGAAGCTAGGTCTAGGTGATATTAATTTAGTTGCAACGGGTAAAGACAATAAATTTACGGACGTTCCTGCACAAAGTGACTGGAATATCAGCGACGATGCTGCTTATTTTCATTACTGTGCCAATGAGACCATTCATGGCCTACAAATATTTGAGCCACCACAAGTTGATGCCACACTTATCGTTGATATGTCATCTTGTATTTTGTCGCAGCCGATTGACGTGTCTAAATTTGGGATGATTTATGCTGGCGCGCAAAAGAACATTGGCCCTGCTGGTTTGGTAATTATTATTATTCGCGAAGACCTGTTAGGGCAGGCAAGTGAGTGGTGTCCAATGCTGCTTAACTATGAGCACCAAGTGGAAAAAGAGTCCATGTCTAATACACCCGCCACGTACTCTTGGTATCTTGCTGGCTTGGTATTTGACTGGCTTGAGGAACAGGGTGGAGTAGCCGCTATTGGTAAAATCAACCAGCAAAAAGCAGCCTTGTTGTATCAGACCATTGATGACAGTAGTTTTTATAACAATCCAGTTGCCCTTAAACATCGCTCTATCATGAACGTCCCATTTACTTTAGCAGACAGTAACCTTGATAAAGTGTTTTTAGAACAGTCTGAAAAAGCTGGACTGTTCAATCTAAAAGGTCACCGCGATGTTGGTGGTATGCGTGCCAGTATTTACAACGCGGTCCCACTAGAATGGGTACAGCTCTTAGTCAACTTTATGAAAGATTTTGAAAAGCAGTATGGCTAAGTCAAAGTCCAAACATGACATGAGTGTGATGCTAGTAATAAAAAAAGAGACGCCAAGCAATATGCTAGGCGTCTCTTTTTTTTATAAGCCATCAACATATGGTGTTCTATAGTCAATGAAAAGTAATACCGATATATAATGTACTGCTGGTATAAGTTTTTCTTGCTTGCTGTGCCTAAGCAGCCAGAGGCTGCAAAAAGCTTATACCAGCAGTACCGTCGCGTTTTTAAGGCATTTTAACTATAGTTGTTTTTGTTGTTGGCGCTTAATGGGTCACCACAACAGTTAACACTCAGTTAATGGCCTTTGTGACTATTGCTTTATAAGTCTTGGTGCAAAGAACTAGGTTAAAAAAGCGAAGTTTGCTATGATAAAAATTCGCTGCTTGGCAACATGGCTCATTTCATAGGGTTACCATAACGATAATTATGATAAAAAAGCTTTCATCTGATTGTTTAACTGCGTTATTGAGCTCACCTTTAGCAGAGGCTGAGCGTATTGTTGATGCTGCATATTCACACACTCGGACCAGATCACAGCCTCAATTTTGCTCTAGGTATTTTTTGAAAAAGACAACGCTTAAGAGTATTTTTCTAGGCATGGTCATCAGCTGGATGCCAGTGGCTATGGCTGCCCCAATTACCACCAAAGCGCTTGGACACAACAGCACCGCCGAGTACATCAACGCGCCATACATGCCTTATGCCAATCCCAATGCGCCAACGGGTGGTACGCTATCATTTGACGCGCGCGGTACCTTTAATAGCGCCAATAAGTGGATGACCACTGGGGTGGCGATGATTGGCACTGATTATCTATATGACACGCTAATGACTGGCTCATTGAACGAAGCCTTTACGATGTATCCGCAGCTGGCAAGTGAGGTCACTTATGATCCTGACGATAGCAGTTGGATTATTTATCATATTAATCCTGCCGCGCGCTTTTGGGATGGAACCCCGGTCACAAGCGCTGATGTTAAGGCGACTTATGACGCGTTATTAACTCAAGGTCCTATGTATATTCGTAGCTATCTGGGTGATATTAAAGAAATACAAACTATCGATAACCAGCAGGTGAAGTTTGTTTTTGCTTCTGATAATAATAAAGAAATTCTCTTAACGGTTGGTCAGTTTCCAGTCTTTGCTAAATCCTCTATTGATGCTAATTTTGATAAGATTAGCCTTAAACCACTTATGGGCAGTGGCCCTTACAAACTAGGACGTGTCGAGGCGGGACGCTCGGTCAGTTATTTACGTGACCCTAATTATTGGGGACGAGATTTGATGGTCAATCGTGGCCGTTATAATTTTGATATGATTAAGTTTGTCTACTATCAAAGTGATGAGATTGCTTTTGAAGGTTTTAAATCAGGTCAATATCGCTTTCGCCCCGAAAATAAAGCCTCTAACTGGGCCACCGGTTACAATTTCCCGGCAGTAAAAGCGGGACTAATTAACAAAGAGGCCATAACCAGCCAAAATCCGGTACCGATGCAAGGGCTGGTTATGAACATGCGGCGACCGATATTTCAAGATATTCGCGTCCGCCAAGCGCTAACAGCTGCTTATGATTTTGAATGGATGAATAAAACGTTATTTCATAATCAATATGAGCGTCTGCAAAGCTTTTTTCATGGCTCAGAGCTGGCAGCAACCGGCACACCATCAGCAGCTGAGATGCAAGTATTAACGCCATTATTATCTAAGCTTGAGCCGACGCAACGCCAAGCAGTATTGGCTGAATGGCAACTACCGACTAGTGATGGTGGCGGTTTTAATCGTCAAGGGCTATTAAAAGCGCGGCAACTGTTGTTAGACGCAGGCTTTTACTATGACGATATGAAACTATATCAATCTGATGGCAAGCTTGCCCAGATCGAAATTTTAATGACCGGTGATACTATGGGGCGTGTACTGCTGCCTTATGTCCGTAATTTAACCCGCTTGGGGTTTGAAGCGAACTTACGGCAAGTCGATGGACCACAATATTATGAGCGTATGCGTAGCTTTGATTATGATATGACGGTTGATATATTTGCCCAAAGCTTATCTCCTGGTGCGGAGCAAGTAGCCTATTGGGGTAGTGTGGCTGCTGATGAAGTGGGCAACCGTAATACTGCGGGCATTAAAAATGCGGCTATCGACAATGTGGTAGAGGCGCTCGGCGATGCAAAAAGTCGTGACGACATTATTTTATATACTCAGGTTCTTGACCGTTTGTTACGAGCTGGTTATTACCTCGTACCTTTATATGGTAAGTCTGGGACCAATGTGGCCTACTGGAATCAGTACCGCCATGTCAAAGAATTACCAACCAATGCGATTGGAATTGAGTATTGGTGGGTGGATAAACAGGCAGAAGCGCGCGTTGACAAATATTTAGGTCGATAAATTTAGGTAGATGAGCCAACCCATGTGGTTAAGTTTTTCAAATTAACCATAACTTCTAATAAATAACGATGGTTTTTTAATACAGTTAAAATACCTTAAAAACGCTACGGTACTGCTGGTATAAGATTTTTGCAGCCTCTGTCTGCGTAGGCACAGCAAGCAAGAAAAACTTATACTAGTAGTACGTTATGTATCGATATTACTTTTCATTGACTACAGATATAGCCTTTAGTAAAAAGTGCCAATAAAGACAAACTCTAATAAGGATGCAACATGAGTATTAATATTCACCCCATTAAAGCCTTCAATGACAATTATATTTGGACTTTAATCAATGATAGCAATAAACAAGCTATCGTTATTGATCCTGGTCAATCTGCGCCAGTCATCGAATATTTGGAAGCACAGGAGCTAGATCTGATAGCGATTTGGACCACCCATCATCATTATGACCATACTGGCGGAGTCGCTGAGTTGCAAGAGCACTTCCCGATGACTCATTTGGTCGCACATAGTGAGCATGGAGTAGATGAAGATCAGACTATTAAGGACAGCAGCACAGTCAGTGCCTGGGGCTGCTCCGCACAAGTTTGGGATGTCTCAGGGCATACTGCTAGTCATATGGCTTATATTCTAGACATTGATGGTCTCAAACATTGCTTTTGTGGTGATACCCTGTTTAGTGGTGGTTGTGGCCGAGTCTTTACCGGTACTATTGAACAATTATATGCCAGCTTCAAGCGCTTAAATGGTTTGCCTACTGAGACCCTGTTGTATCCAGCACATGAATATACTGCAAGTAACATGCGTTTTGGTCTCTCTATCGAGCCTGACAATATGGCTATGCGGCAAGCATTAACACAGGCCGAAGAAAAGACCACGCAAGGTATCCCAACCTTGCCAGTAACTTTAGAGCATGAACGCGCAGTGAATGTGTTCTTACGTGCTGATGAGGTCAGTGTAATAGCAGGAGTGGAGACTAAAAAGAACCTTGAAGATGACAATCCGTTAACTATATTTACCGCTTTACGTGAGCTCAAAAACGACTTCTAAAAGCTATTTATAAAAAGTAGGGCTAGAGCGTTTATTTATAAGTATCATTCTTTATCATTAATTATTGCTATTTACCCTCATCTAGGAAGTGGTCATTATGGGTCGTTATATCCTAAAAAGGTTGCTCTTGATATTGCCGACCCTGTTTTTGATATTACTGGCCAACTTCGTCATTGTACAAGCGGCTCCTGGTGGTCCGGTTGAACAGCAACTGGCATTGATTGAACAGGGTGCCAAAGACAACGCACTGAATGGCAATGTAGGCGCAGGTAGTGCGGGTGGTAATGACAGTACTTATCAAGGTACGCGTGGTTTGTCGGCGGAGATGGTTGCCGCAATTAATGTGCAATATGGCTTTGATAAATCGGCCCCTGAACGTTTTTGGCTGATGTTAAAAAATTATGCGCGCCTAGACTTTGGCGAGTCATTTTTTAAAGGGCAGTCAGTGACGGAGCTCATTGTAGAAAAGCTGCCAGTCTCTATATCGCTTGGGTTATGGAGTACGCTACTGATTTATATGATAGCCATTCCACTGGGCGTCTATAAAGCCATGCATCATGGGTCAGCGATTGATAAAGCGACGGCTATGCTACTTGCGGTTGGGCACGCCATACCAGTGTTTGTATTTGCAGTAATATTATTGGTGTTCTTTGCAGGTGGCAGTTATTGGAACCTCTTTCCTTTGCAAGGACTAACCTCAGAGAATTTTGACCAGCTATCGGCCCTTGGTAAAATTAAAGATTATTTTTGGCACTTGGCATTACCGCTGCTTGCCAGTACTGTTGGTGGTTTCGCAGGCTTAACTTATTTGACCAAGTTTAGTTTTTTAGAAGAATTAGGTAAGCAATATGTGCTTACGGCAAGAGCCAAGGGGCTAGGTGAACGGCAGGTACTGTATGGCCATGTATTTCGTAATGCCATGCTGATTATTATCGCTGGAATTCCCGCCGCTATTGTCGGCATATTCTTTGCTGGTAACTTCTTAATTGAGATTATATTCAAGCTTGATGGGTTGGGACTATTAGGTTTCGAGGCCATTCAGCAACGCGATTATCCGGTGGTTTTTGGCACGCTATTTATCTTTACTTTGGTAGGGCTGCTATTACAGCTAATCAGTGATCTAAGCTATCACTTGATTGATCCCCGTATCGATTTTGAGGGTCGCTAATGTCAAACTCTCATACCCCCTCAAATAACGAGGTGTTAAATTCTAACCCTGTAGGTTCTACGTCGCCCACTTCTGCCAAAAATAAGACGCCTCCTAATGTACCTAAACCCAATTTATCCCAGCAAAAAAAACGCCGATTAAATCCAGTTTGGCAGGCACGGTTGGATCGTTTCCGTGACAATCGTCTTGGAGTGATATCCCTAGTGGTCTTCACGGTAGTATTCGTGATTTGTATGGCAGTTAACGTGATTGCTAATGACAAACCATTATTGGTGCAGTATCAAGGTGATTACTATGTGCCGGTATTCAAGGCTTATCCTGAGACCACTTTTGGCGGTATATTTGAGACCGAAACCAATTATAAAGACCCGGTAGTACGTGAATTAATCAATGCGCAGGGTTATTATGTGATGCCGCTGATTCCATTTGCTGATCAAACACCTAACGTTGAGTTAGGTCTTCCTTATCCAGCCGCGCCCAATGCGCAAAACTGGTTGGGTACGGATGATATGGGGCGTGATGTGCTGGCACGGATACTCTACGGTATGCGAGTGTCATTACTGTTTGGCTTGGCGCTAACCCTAGCCGGAGCGATTATCGGGATTATTGTTGGTGCTATTCAAGGCTATTATGGCGGCTGGGTTGATTTGGCAGGCCAGCGTTTTATGGAAGTTTGGGGCGGCATGCCGCAGCTGTTCATGATTATTATTTTGGTTAGCTTATTTAGTCCTAGTATCACGGTGCTGTTTGCATTGATGCTGCTGTTTGGTTGGATGGGCTTGGTCGGCTTAGTGCGAGCAGAGTTTTTGCGTGCCCGTAACTTTGATTATGTTCGTGCGGCTCGCAACCTAGGGGTTTCAGACAGTCAAATTATGTACCGACATATTTTGCCCAATGCTTTGGCATCGAGCTTATCGCAACTGCCATTTATTTTAACTGCCAATATCATTGCGTTAACCGCACTAGATTTCTTAGGATATGGACTGCCGCCAGGCTCACCATCGTTAGGTGAGCTGATGGTACAAGGGAAAAACAATCTTGATGCCCCGTGGCTGGCCTTGTCTGGATTCTTCAGCTTGACCTTTATTTTGTCGCTACTTATCTTCATTGGCGAAGCGCTACGCGATGCGTTCGATCCGAGGCGCTCTTAATATGACTATAAAAACCACCACCAGAATTACTAGCACAAACGCCGCAATTGAGGGTCAACCTCAAAGTAGCGTTAACCAACGAAATCAGGTTAACCTGTCAAATGCAGCTATTTTAACCGTCGATAAGTTAAGCATTGTTACTCAATCAGGGCTAGCTCTGGTTGATAAGCTGTCCTATCAGCTTAAACAAGGTCAGACGCTAGCCATCGTTGGTGAATCTGGTTCCGGCAAGTCGATTGCTAGTTTGGCATTATTAGGCCTGTTACCGGAGAGTCTAACCGTTAGTGGAGAAGTGCAGCTGGCAGGTACAACAGGTCTGCCAAGTAGTAAGCTATTAATAGCGAATGATAATGTTAATAACAGCCATAGCGCCCGAAACAAGTCATTGAAAGCCATTCGTGGGCAGCGTATCGGCATGGTGTTTCAAGAACCAATGACCGCGCTCAATCCCCTACATACGGTTGCCAAACAAATTGCCGAATCTCTACGGCTAGGTGGTATAGCCAAAAAACAATGGCACGCGCAGAGTATCGCTTTGTTAAACGATGTCAATATCACCGATCCTGCGGATAAGCTAAGTCGCTATCCTCATGAACTGTCAGGCGGTCAGCGCCAACGGGTGATGATAGCTATGGCGTTAGCACAGCAGCCAGATATTTTAATTGCTGATGAGCCTACTACTGCGCTCGATGTGACTTTACAGCATGAGATTTTAGCATTGTTGGACAGTCTCAAGCGTGAGCATAATATGGCGATGATTTTAATCAGCCATGATCTGAATCTGGTGCGACGTTATAGCGATGATCTCATTGTTATGCGCCAAGGTCAGACCATCGAACAAGGCAATACCTCAGCGATTTTTAGTCAGCCTAAGGATGATTATACCGGCACCCTGATGCGGCAAGATTTTGGTACAGCGCTTGATTTAGTAGATACTAGGCTGCAAGACAACCAGACACTGGTGTTAGAAGTAAAAGACTTGAATGTACAGTTTTCGCTAGAAAAAAGCTTGTTTGGCGGTACTAAGCGTTGGTTCGATGCGGTAAAAGGCTTGAACATAACGTTGCAGACAGGACAGGCATTAGGCATCGTTGGCGAGTCTGGATCAGGTAAGACCACTATTGCACTGGCGTTAAGTCAGTTACTCAGTAATCAGGCGCGCGTGAATGGGCAGATAGTCGTTAATGGACAAGATATGACGTCATTGTCTAAAAATGAGCTGCGCAAGTTTCGCTCGCAGATACAGATGGTATTTCAAGACCCATTTGCCAGTATTAATCCGCGCATGACGGTATTACAAATTGTTGAAGAAGGGCTGCTGGTACAAGGGTTCGATAAGATCGCTCGCCAACAAGCGGTCATGGATAGTTTGGAGACCGTGCATTTACCTTTAGAGTTTGCCCACCGTTACCCACATGAGTTATCAGGTGGACAGCGTCAGCGAGTGGCGCTAGCGCGGGCATTGGTTATGCAACCGAGTTTATTGATTTTAGATGAACCGACTTCCGCCCTTGATAGTACTACTCAGGTGACAGTGGTTAATTTGTTACGCGAAATTCAACAGAAATTGCAAATCAGCTACGTATTTATCAGCCACGATCTAAAAGTCGTACGCGCTTTGTGTCAGCATATTATGGTGTTAAAAGATGGCATGTGCATTGAGACTGGGCGTACTGAAGACATTTTCAGTAATCCGCAACATCTTTATGCTAAGCGCTTGTTACAAGCAAGTATAATAGCCTAAGTGAATAATATGTAACTATATTTTCTTTCATTAGAGACCATTCTACCTCTTGTAAGGAATAAGCGGACTGAACCAATATGAGTACAATATAGATTTCGTTCACTGTAATACTTGCGCTTATCTTCTTCTACCCATACATCGCTATGTGCAGCTATAAATATAAGTATCAAAACGGTTAACAATAGCCTGTACATTCACGTAGCAGACACTAGTCTCAGTATCAAGAAACAAGCAATAGTGCATTTTTATAATTCGTCTTGTCAGGTAATTGTGCTCGTTATAGCAGACTTCTTGGACTGCGTAATAGAGCTTTAACAGGGCTAAGCCATTGCAGGCATTTACCTTGAAGGTATTATTAATTTATATTTTAATTTCCCTTGACAGATTGAAAAAACAATTTAACTCGTTGTAAAGGTACAACATGATAGGAACGTTTCGGTGATGCCAAAGGTTTACTATAATTACATAAGATTACTGTCAGGAGCTCTTTATGAAACTCAATTTACTTATGAATCGCAAATTACAAGCTACCGTTATAGCGGCGAGTAGTGTTTTTTTCGTAGGCTGTGCTGCCTCTACTACTGAAATCAATCCTACTGTGAAAGGCCCTACCGTTGACAACCCCTATGCGCCCACAGACCCGAATTTAGCCGTGGCTACAGTGGCTGGTGGTTGTTTTTGGTGTGTGGAAGCCGGTTATGAGAAAATTCCCGGCGTAGTAGAAGTAGTTTCTGGTTATGCTGGCGGCCAGACCGAAAATCCGACCTATAACTCGGTATCATCAGGTGGCACCGGCCATACTGAAGCGGCACAAGTGTATTATGATCCGCAGAAAATTACTTATAATGGCATAGTGCAAGCTCTGTGGCGAATTGCAGACCCTACCGATGATAAAGGTCAGTTTGTAGATCGTGGTACCCAGTATCGCCCGGCTATTTTTTATAATAATCAACAAGAAAAGCAGACCGCTGAAGCCGCCAAGCAATCCTTGCAAGAGTCTGGGGTTTACGACAAGCCAGTGGTGATTGAGATTGTCCCTGCTAGCACTTTTTATCCAGCAGAAGAATATCATCAAGATTATTACAAAAAGAATCCGTTGCGCTATAAGTACTATACCTTTAACTCTGGTCGCTACCAGTTTATCGAAAGCGTGTATGGTAAAAACTATGAACTGGACTTCAGTCAGTTCAAACCTACCGCCAACGGCACAACGCAGGTGAGCCCAAGTAAGGCTCTAAACGTCGAAGCAAGCGCAGGTTTTAATGCAGATACGTTTGTGAAGCCGGCGCAAGCTGAACTGAAAAAGTCGCTCAGTGACATTCAATATAAAGTCACTCAAGAAGACGGTACCGAGCGCGCTTTCAAAAATCCTTATTGGGATAATAAAGAGCCAGGTCTATATGTTGACGTGATATCGGGTGAGCCGCTTTACTCCTCACGTGATCAATTCAAGTCTGGAACCGGCTGGCCCAGCTTCATTCGTCCGTTGAGCGCTGACGTGATCGTTGAAAAAGAAGATCGGGGTTTCTTTTCGACCCGTACTGAAATTCGTAGCCGCTACGCTGACTCGCACGTAGGTCACGTATTTGATGATGGCCCAGCGCCTACAGGTAAGCGCTATTGCATGAACTCAGCAGCAATGCGCTTCATTCCGCTAGCGCAGATGGAAAAGGAAGGTTATGGCAACTGGATTGACGAAGTACAGTCAGCCAGTTAAGTTTTTTGCTCTACCAAAACTAAAGATCGCTCACCGGTGTCTCATCACCAACATGGTGAGCGATTTTTTTGGTCAGTGCTTTGTAGTCATGGTGTCAACTAGAGCACTGTACACTGATGAAACAACCTTTTTCTCTGAGTTATAAAAACAGTGAAGAGAGGTCTCTTTTACGTTTCTATTCTTTCAGTCCTTGGGACTCGATAATTTATCTAAATGACGATGTGTCTACCTTGTGATTATAGGTTTCTAATCGGATGGCTATAGTCAATGAAAAGTGGTATCGATACATAACCTACTGCTGGCATAAGTTTTTTTGCTTGCTGTACCTACGCAGACAGAGGCGGCAAAAAGCTTATACTAGCAGTACCATAGCGTTTTTAAGGTGTTTTAATTTATGACCCACTGCAGGAAACGCTGTTTAAGACAATGACATGACGACTATTGTAGCCTTTGATTATTCTGATTTTATCCCGCAGTAGAGAGTTCAACAATCACTTGAAAGCAGCGCTCATTTTTGATGGAGATGCTGACTTTACCGTTATGAGCTTGCGTTATAGCTTGAGCGATAGATAGTCCTAAGCCTGATCCTGAGTGCATTTTAGTCGTTCTATGATCACGATAAAAGCGTTCAAATAACTTATCCGCCTCTATTTGAGTCCACGGCTCATCCAAGGTATTTGTGAGCACTATTTTTAAAAATGAGGGCTGTAACGCGGAGGGTTTGCTCCCTTTTAGATTACGCGTAGCGGTATGAGTGAGCGTAGATGCTTTAATAAGGGAGGCTTCTATAGTAATAATACTATCGCTCACTGCATAATAAATGGCATTCGATATTAGGTTGGCAAACAGCCTTTGTAATAAACTGTCATCTCCTAGCACAGCTTGAAAGTTGCCTTTTTTCTCAAAAAATATACCCCGGTCTTCTGCTATCAGCTCATAGTAAGAAATGAGTTTAGTGATAAGAGTCTCGGTATCAACCCGACTGAGCTGTGAATTAGACAGCCCTTTTTGGGTTTTTGCTAGTAGTAGCATGTTATTGATCAGAACAGACAGTTGCTCAAGCGTGTCATGTTGATGATGTAGTTGCTCGATGTATTCATTGCTGTTTCTGGGCTTACTTAGCATTACTTGGGTCTGGGTACCAAGCGTCGCAAGTGGAGTACGGAGTTCATGAGCAATATTATCTGAGAAGCGTGATAACGATTCAAAATTACTTTCTAGCTTCGCCATCATTAAGTTGTAAGATTCAGCCAGTGGTCGCAGCTCTCTAGGCATATTACTGACGACTACTCTTTCATCCAGCTGTTCAGGATTAATGCCCTTCATCTTCTGGACGATGGTAGCTAGGGGTGCAAATCCCCAGTAGACACTCAGTGCAGCGACTGATACCAGCAGTAGCGTGATCGCAATTAAAATCATACTCAGCTGACGATTAAATTGTAATAGATACTGATGGTGAACATCAATTGGTAGTGCGATAAGCGCTAACGTTTTATTGTTGCGGATAACAATAGCTCGGTAATTTCTATTGTTTA
Organism: Psychrobacter sp. PL15; assembly: GCF_035984995.1. Taxonomy (NCBI): domain Bacteria; kingdom Pseudomonadati; phylum Pseudomonadota; class Gammaproteobacteria; order Moraxellales; family Moraxellaceae; genus Psychrobacter; species Psychrobacter sp. PL15. Next base: position 51,622 of record NZ_JAXCIB010000009.1, on the reverse strand, counting down.
TTTTAAACGTGAAATATTGCTCATGGTGGGCTTGCCATAACATTAATAAATTAAAGTCTGCGGGGAGCTCAGCGGCAAAACGATCAGGCTCACTTAATAGTATTTCTCCATTCTCATTAGATATGAGGGTTTTTAAATCGTAATCTAGCCAAGAGGAATGCAAGTGATCTATATCCTCTGGCACTGGTGAAGAGGGTAGATTTGATAAAGCAGTTTGTTCATCAGTATCTGTCAATTGTTTACGTAAATTAAAAGCGGCATGGGTGATAATTTCTGCATCCATTTGTTCAAAATGACTGCTAACGGAGCGCTGAACCCATACATAGATAATGATTTGAGAGATGATAACGAATATCGTCAACAAAAAAACAGTGCGCCATAATAGTGGCCAGCGCCGATTCTTGAATTTATAGTTCATTTTGTTTGGGGTCGTCTGTTTCAGTGCAGTCTTTATCAATACTAGTATCTAGAGCATCCAATCTATAACCCATCCCGCGCACCGTATGAATCAGTTTTGTAGCAAACCCATCATCAACCTTTAACCGCAAGCGCCGTATAGCCACATCAATGACGTTAGTGTCACTATCAAAGTTTATATCCCATACTTGAGAGGCGATGACGGAACGTGGCAGAACCTCACCTTGGCGTTCTAAGAAAAACTGTAATAGAGAGAACTCTTTTGCGGTCAGTTTAATAGCGGCGTCACCTCTATAGACGGAACGTTTAGTGATGTCCATTTTTAGGTCAGCCATCTGTATAACAGAGCTTTTATAATCAGATTGGTTGGCACGGCGCAGTAAGCTTTTTATTCTTACGATGAGTTCAGCAAAGGCAAAGGGCTTAGTCAGATAGTCATCGCCACCGATTTCAATGCCTTTAACCCGATCGTTCAAATCATCTTTTGCCGTTAGGAATAACACTGGCGTATGCTTTCCAGCGGCTCGGTAGCTCTGTATCAGCTCAAAGCCGTTGATATCAGGCAACATCACATCCATCAGCACCACACTAAATTCTTCTGTCATTAATGCATGATAGCCATCCAGGCCCGTCATGTAATGATCAACGATAAAGCCGGCCTCTGTTAAGCCTTTTTTTATATACTCTCCAAGTTTTAACTCATCTTCTACCAATAGTACCTTCATAGTCTCTCCACTTAACACTGTTGTCGTTATTAGCAGCCTATCATTAGCTTATCATCAACAAAATCTATTAAAAACTGTTTGCTATAACGGGGCCCTCTGGCTAAAAGCATATGCTGATGTTTGATCTTAATGACAAGAAGATGACAAGATTGAGTTATTTATAACAAACATGTCATGTCTCGGTCATTCAGCTGTCAGTCTGCATTTGGTATTCTAAACCCACGATACATAGTCGCTTTGCTTTGATACGGATCGCTTCTATGTAGTGTTGCTGTCAGTAGTTGATAAGTATCTATAAATGGTTATTTCACTTGAACGTCCAATTATTTATCTTTTAAAGGGTCTTATATGAAAAGTTATAGTTCATTAAAAAATGTCGCGTTATTATCTTTTTCTGTGCTGATCGGCATCTCAGCTGCAAATGCTCATACTACAAACTTGGATGCCTCTGTCCTCAATAATTGTGATGCTGTCACTAGTTTTGCAAGAAATGCAGACCATAATGACGCACAAATCTCTAGTAATCAGATGAAAAGCTATGTGGACGCCAGAGTGGCCTGTCAGGTTCAGCATCAAGATCAACATTTGCAGTCTGAAAAGTATTTTGTGAAAAAATATGGTAGCGATCGTGATAGCAATGCTGAAGCTATATTAAATGAATACGTCGCGCATTAAAATCCAAAGATGTGAAGATGACAACATTGTCATCTTAGCGTCATCTGGCAGTCAGAATCGATGATGTACCATCGAAAGGTGGTGCGACAATGCCTAATTTAAATAAGCTTGAGCCTTAATAGCTCCCAACCCAATTAACAGGAATTAATTATGTGGTTATCTAAATCAATTGCAGCAATAGCTGTCACATTAGTCTTCTCAACGTCTGCTATGGCACATTCTCCAGAAATGCATGCACAAAAAGATCAGATGAACTGTGAAAAGATGGAAAAAAATATGCAAATGATGCAAAAAATGGATCATAGCAAAATGGACATGAATGATCCTGCTATGAAAGCAATGATGGCCAATATGGGTAAAATGAAGCAAATGTACCAAAAACATTGCGTTACTAGTGAAGATGCTTCTAAATAGTTTTAGACGCGCTAGGTAAGGTTCAATCCAACCCAACCCTACTAAGTGATAGTCAGATTATAACAGCAATAGACTTTAGGACAGACATATGAGATTTTTATTGGGTGCGCTTTTCGCCGTGTTTGTGGCAATCGTTGGGGTCTTTGGAGTTGTCAGCAGTGGTATTGTGAATATAGGAGCAGATCAGGCGCATAACCCAATGATGTATAGCTTCTTAGAGACCGCGCGCAATCGTTCCATAAAAAATGCCAGTCAGGAAATTATTGTTCCAGACTTAACCCGAGTAGATATGATCAGTTCTGGGGGCGCGGATTACAAAGATATGTGTGCAGGCTGTCATCTGGCACCTGATGTAGAGAAAACAGATCTGAGCGAGTACCTATATCCAAAGCCGCCTAATTTTACTAAGGCTGAAGTCGTCGCTCGTTATGATACTGAGGCTGGTGCTCAACAGAACTTTTGGGCGATCAAACACGGCATCATGGCATCGGGAATGCCTGCATGGGGAGCCACTCATGATGACGATAGAATGTGGGCAATGGTGGCCTTTATCAGATCGTTACCTGAATTAGATGAAAGCCAATACACCATGCTAACTACTAGGTTTGATAGCGATATTATGGACCTGTCAATGGGCAGTGGCATGGGCAGTGGCATGGGCAGTGGCATGATGGATATGTCAGATGATGGCTCTGGAATGCAGCATTAAGTCGTCTAGGATTTAAAAAGTATTGTCATTGTTGCCACTATTAACCATGTAGTGCTGAACGGTGCTGTATTCAACGTTTACAGTTAAAGATATAAGATTTCAAATATAGAGTATAAATTTTTAGAATATTGGGTATAGCAATAAACGTTTAGGGGTGATTTTATGAGACGTTACACATATATGTTTTCTAATAAATATAACTGGTTATCAGGTCGTGTTTTTTTATTGGTGGCGACATCCTCATTGTCGCTCACACTAGCAGCTTGCAGCCAATCTAATACCAGCACCTCTGATTCACAATCAGTACAAGAAGAGCCTTCTACTACTATTCAGACTCTGCAGATACAAGACGGTAAACCCGTACCTATAAATGTGCCTTTAATAAATCGGTCAGAGCTACTCAAAAATGTCTCGGCAACCGTATATAAAGATGCCAACTGCGGCTGCTGTAAAGAGTGGGTAGGTCATGCAGAAGACAATGGTCTAAGTGCAACCACGCAGCATCCTAAAGATTTGTCTTTATTCAAAGAGCGTTATGGCGTACCAAATGAGATGCGCGCTTGTCATACCACAGTTACGACTGATGGTTATGTTTTTGAAGGTCATGTTCCTGCAAAACACATGGCACAGTTTCTAGCAAACCCACCCGTACAAGCCATTGGGCTTGCTGTCCCTGGTATGCCTGTTGGTAGTCCCGGTATGGAATATCAAGGTAAATTTATGCCTTATAAAGTAATGCAGCTCAACAATGACGGCAGTACACAAGTTTATGTTGCTATTGAGTCCCCTGAGCAGCAACTGTAATTGTATTTCTGATTTAAATAAAAGTTCAATAATCTTGCAAATCACATTAGGACATCATTATGAATATTGAAAACATACTGAACCGTCGACGTTTTCTGACAGGGTCATCTATGGTCCTTGGCGCCTCAATGCTACCTACCATTGCCAGTAGTGCACTAGGTAGCAGTCAGAACAATGTTGTCGTTAACAGTGATAAAGCTGATCACATTGTACCTATACTGACAGGTAATGAGTTCGATCTCTATGTTAGTGAAAAGATGATAACGGTCAATGGCAAATCAAGCATGGCAACGCTAATTAATGATTCGCTACCAGGGCCTACACTCAAGATGCAAGAGGGCGATACCGTAGTTATTCGCGTCCATAACCAGCTGAACGAGTCGACTTCTATTCATTGGCATGGTCTTTTAGTGCCGTATGAAATGGATGGTGTACCTGGCATCAGCTTTGCTGGTATTCCTGCCAATAGCACCTTCACTTATCAATTTAAGTTATTACAGTCGGGTACTTACTGGTATCACTCGCATACTGGCTTTCAAGAACAAACGGGTATGCGTGGCGCCATCGTCGTCGAGCCTAAAGGTCGTGAGCGTTATCCAGTAGAGCAAGACCACGTTATATTGCTAAGTGATTGGACGCATCGTGATCCGCATAATTTACTAAAACTGTTAAAGCAGCGCTCTGATTTTGACAATTATCATTTACCAGACTTCAAAAAACTGCTGTCTGATATTGCTAAGACGGATATAAAAACCGCGTTTGATAAGCGTAAAATGTGGAATCAGATGCGCATGATGCCGACTGACTTTACTGACTTATCGGGTGAAAATACCTTTACTTATCTTATGAACGGCAAAACTACAGCAGCCAATTGGGTACAGCTCGTAAAAGCTGGACAGCCGGTTAAGCTACGTTTTATTAATGGGTCAGCACAAACTATCTTTGATGTGCGGATACCAGGTCTGAAGATGAAAGTCGTCTCAACTGATGGTAACGATGTCGCACCTGTTGACGTAGATGATTTCCGTATTGGCGTCGCTGAGACTTATGATGTCATCGTTACTCCGACTGGGGACGCTCATACTATATTTGCGCAGAACATAGATCGGTCAGGTTTTGTTGCCACTACGCTTGCTACTAAAAAAGGCGCTCGTGCTGTTATACCTGCTATGGACAAGATCGAGTGGTTAACGATGGCCGATATGATGGGTGCCATGGGTGCAAATGGCTATGATGCCAAACATGCCAAAACAGAATATGACTTTAAGACGGATATGCGCGTTGACAGTGCGCGCATAAACATTGATGATCCCGGCATCAACCTGCGTAAGATTGACAGAAAAGTACTGACTTATAGTCAATTACGCTCTGTTGATGAGCAAGTGCTAGCAGAGCAGCGCAAACCTACCAGAGAGATTGAATTACATCTAACGGGTGCTATGGAGCGCTACATTTGGGCCATGGATGGCGTTATGTTTAAAGACGCAACGCCCGTAAATATCAAGCCAGGCGAGCGCGTACGTATTACCTTGGTCAATGACACTATGATGAACCATCCTATGCATTTACATGGTATGTGGAGTGATCTGCGTGCGCCTGATGGAGACTTTCAAGTCCGTAAGCATACTATTGTCGTGCAACCTGCGCAAAAGATAAGTTTCGACACCACAGGAGAGGCTGGCCGATGGGCATGGCATTGCCATCTGCTCTATCACATGGAAGCGGGTATGTTTAGAGAAGTTGCCGTTGTTTAAGTCAGTCTTTGATAGGTGAGAAATAAGATGAAAATACGTAAAGTAGGTTTTAATATTACTGTGTTGCCGGTATCTATATTATCAGTATCTATGTGGCTAGCCATACCCTTGGCGAATGCAGCGGGCCCCTATGACTCTATGAATAAGACAAAAATGCCAGACAGTGATATGTCGGGCATGGATCACAGCAGTATGGATATGCCAAACAGTGATATGTCGGGCATGGATCACAGCAGTATGGATATGTCAGAGATGGACATGTCGGGCATGAATCACAGCAGTATGGATATGTCAGGAACGGACATGTTGGGCATGGATCACAGCAGTATGGATATGTCAGAGATGGACATGTCGGGCATGAATCACAGCAGTATGGATATGTCAGGAACGGACATGTTGGGCATGGATCACAGCAGTATGGATATGTCAGAAATGGACATGTCGGGCATGGATCACAGCAGTATGGATATGTCAGAGATGGACATGTCGGGCATGGATCATAGCAGTATGGATATGTCAGAGATGGACATGTCGGGCATGGATCATAGCAGTATGGATATGTCAGAAATGGACATGTCGGGTATGGATCACAGTAGTATGGATATGTCTGGCGATATGGCGGGCATGGATCACAGTAAAATGAATATGTCAGAGATGGACATGTCAGGTATGCAAGGTGGCGAAGCCCCTGCTGATGCTCGAAGTTCTGACTACTCCAACGGTGTCCCTTACGGACGTTATGGTAAGCCAGTAATGATGGGTAGCCTGCCATTATGGAGCGTTTCTGTAGACGATTTAGGCTATCAGTTTGACGATGACCAGATCAACTTTGAAATTGAGAGCTGGTATGGTGATGATAGCAATCGTCTTAGATTCCGTACTGAAGGAAGTGCTCAAACCAAAGACGATAAAGAAATCGATAGCTTAAGCTCACTAGCTTACTGGAAGCCACTGGGTATTTATTGGAATGGTGAGGCTGGTATTGCTTATAATACTGAAAACGATAAACCAGCACTCATGGCGGGTATTGTAGGTACCGCACCATACTTTGTCGAAACGGATGCAAGAGCCTATTTATATACTGATGGTCAAGTCCAGCTTGATCTTGGTGCAGAATATGAGTGGCGCTTGAGTCAGCATTGGGTAGTCATACCAGAGGTAGGTTTGACTGCGTTTAGTAAAGATGATGTTGACAACCATATTACTAAGGGTTTTAATGAATTAGAGACCGAGGTTAGACTCACTTACGAAACCCTAAACCGCCAACTTGCACCTTATGTAGGGGTTAGTTATGAGACGGCTTTAGGTGATGCACGAGATTTGCGCCGTCAAGATAATGAGTCTGTTGATGGCAGTAGTTTGACTACAGGTGTCAAATTCTGGTTTTAACATTAGTAAATTTACAGCAGTTATATTACGAATCAGGGGTTATATTATGAATGATTCTAATCAAAAGAACATGAACCATGAGAGCCACATGAACCCTTATGTTCGGTTCACACTTATGATTTTAACCTCTACTGTCGTGATGTTCATCATGATGTATTTTAATACCTATAAATGGGATCATGTTTATTTTAGTGAGACCAGAGCCTATATGGCGCTATATATGGGTGCAATCATGGCTATAATCATGATGGCCTTTATGACCAACATGTATAAAAAGACCAAGATTAATCTACTGGTTTATGGCTTGAGTGTGGTGCTGTTTGCCGTCGGTCTTTGGGGCGTCAGGTCACAAGAGACCGTCGATCAGGTTGATTGGATGCAAGCCATGATACCGCATCATTCGATTGCTATTTTGACCAGTGAGCGCGCTGAGATTACTGATCCACGAGTACGGGATTTAGCTGACGACATCATTGAAGCACAAAAGCGTGAAATTGGTGAGATGCAGCAACTGATCGATGATTTGGAGTAGATGAGTTGGATTAAACGGTTGTGTTTGTAGAGATATTCTATATACAAAAACCAACTGTCTATTAAATAGTACGTCTAACCATATAAGTCTGTTTATTCAAAGCTGTTTTTCACCGCAGATTTAAAATCTCACTACTGAAAAAAGTAATAAAAAACTGAATAAGTATGGAGCAGAACAGGGATACTCGGTATCAAAAAGATAGCCTGACATTATTAGGGACGGTTATGCTAGGTACCGGTGTCATGATTGGCGCTGGTATTTTTGCGTTGACTGGGCAGATGGCTCAGATGACAGGCTCGCATTATTAGCATGTATCATGCAGTTTTACTCAATTAATTTACTTCGGTACTATCATGAAAAGTCCATATAATGTAACCATTTACATATACATTATATTATAAAATAATATGTAATAATAGATACAATGATAGACATGACGGATACCGTCAACCAAATTAGATAAGGAGTTACCATGATATTTCGACAATTATACGAACCTCTCTCGAGCACTTATACTTATTTGCTAGGGGACGAAGACACAGGTCAGGCTGTCCTCATTGATCCTGTCATCGCGACAATGGACCGCGACTTGGCCGAAGTGCATAAGTTAGGGTTGAATTTAGTTTATACCGTTGATACGCATATTCATGCGGATCATATTACTGCGGCGCTAGAGTTGAAGCGTGCCGTTGGCAGCAAGATCGCTGCGCCTGCCTACGACCGACTGCCATGTGCGGATGTCGGACTCGAAGAAGGCATACCTTTGAAGGTTGCTGGCATTACCTTACACCCGCTACATACGCCGGGGCATACCGCTGGGCACTTTGCCTATCTTTTTAACGAGCGCGTGTTCACTGGGGATGCTTTGCTCATCGACGGGTGCGGCCGTACGGACTTCCAGAACGGTGATGTCGATGCACTTTATAAATCTGTGCGGCACAAGTTGTTTTCTTTGCCAGACGACACGCTAGTCTTCCCCGCGCACGACTATCAGGGGCGCTTTGTGTCTTCAATCAATCAGGAAAAGAAGCGCAATCCACGGCTTGGTGGGGATATAACAATCGAAGAGTTCAAGGTCATCATGGATAACCTGAACTTGCCATATCCAAAATTTATCGACTACGCTGTTCCAGGCAACCAGCAATGTGGCGTTTGCCCAGATGACTTGCCAGATAACCTAGCCCATTATTGTCGGCAGATGACACAGAGTCCACAGGGCTAATATGACTGGTTTCAGGGAAATTGACGATGGCCAGTTCATCGGATCCCAACCGGGTCAGGAATAATGGAGTAGATTACATCAATATGATGATCAATTTAATCAGGCAAAAGTCGATTATTTATAAGATTATCTTAGAGTGATGTCATTAACGGGCATTCAACATTCCCGTACTGAGCTCGCACACTACCATTAATACTAATACTAATACTAATACTAATACTAATACTATGAATTATGGAGAAATACTATTATGAACGGCATGATGAATGGAACAATGATGAACGGAACAATGATGCAAGGCATGGGCTGGGGAATGATGATTGTCTGCTTGTTGTTTGCACTACTATTTCTTGCCCTACTCGTACTGATAGTTAAGGCGCTTTTAAAATACCTACGTAAACCAGACTAAAGATCATAATAAATAACTGAATTTGGCAGTAGAGAAGCGGTGTTTGATTACTAATTGTGCAGAGTCTAAACCTCTACTCACCGTCCTTAAGGAGTGATTTTATGAAACAAGATATGCACAAAGAAAAAGACCATAATCACGCAAGCGTTAGCGGCACGGCTAATACAGAGGCAAAACCCATCAAAGGCGGCAAGTACGATAAGGTACCAGCTGACTACAGCGGAACAATCTATATCTGCCCGATGCATCCAGAAGTGAGAGATGTTGAAGACAGCGGTTGTCCACTGTGCAAAATGTCTCTCAAACCTGAAGATACGGTTGCTGAGATGGCAGGCATAAAAGATGATCACGCAAGTTGTCACAGTCATAATGACAGCACTTCGAATACAGACGCAAAACCCATCAAAGGCGGCAAGTACGATAAGGTACCAGCTGACTACAGCGGAACCGTATATATTTGCCCGATGCATCCTGAAGTCAGAGATGTTGAAAATAGTGGCTGTCCAATATGCGGTATGGCGCTTGAATCAGAAACGGCTACTATTGGCGAGGAGGACACCTCAGAGCTTGATGACATGACTCGCCGTTTCTGGATCTGCACGGTGCTGACTATACCGCTATTTCTATATGCAATGAGCGACATGGTCGGTATAAATCTAGACAGCCTTATTCAGGGCGGTCAGGGCGATACCTCCGGTCAGATCGCTCAGTGGATTCAGCTGGCGCTTGCGACACCGGTGGTACTATGGGGCGCGGCGCCATTCTTCGTTCGTGGCTGGCAATCCGTGAAAAGTCGAAACCTAAACATGTTCACTCTTATTGCAGTGGGCGTAGGCGCAGCCTTTGGTTTTAGTCTGGTAGCCACCTTTGTTCCGGGTATTTTTCCAGACAGTTTCAGGGACGCCTCCGGTCGGGTCGGGGTGTACTATGAAGCAGCAGCGGTTATCACCACACTAGTACTATTGGGTCAGGTTCTAGAGCTCAAAGCTAGAAGTCAGACCTCAGGCGCGATTCGTGCTCTACTTGAGCTGGCACCACCAACCGCAAGACGTGTTGATGAGAACGATATCGAGACAGAAGTGTCACTTGACCAAGTGATCAGTGGCGACAGACTGCGAGTCAAGCCAGGAGAGAAGCTCCCTGTAGACGGTACTGTGCTAGATGGTAACAGCAACGTCGATGAGTCAATGGTAACGGGTGAACCACTACCTGTTGCAAAAACAGCAGGAGACACGGTTACCGGCGGTACGGTGAACGGTACTGGAACCTTATTAATTGAAGCAGTTGATGTCGGTGATGACACCGTATTATCCAAAATAGTCAAGATGGTTGCCGAAGCCCAGCGCAGCCGTGCGCCAATACAGAAACTGGTGGATAAGGTAGCGGGTTGGTTCGTGCCAGTTGTTCTTATCTGTTCTGTTATAACCTTTATTATTTGGGCAGTATTTGGACCTGCGCCTGCAATGGCTTTTGCATTGGTCAATGCTATCGCGGTATTAATTATAGCTTGTCCTTGTGCATTGGGACTCGCCACGCCAATGTCGATCATGGTTGGCACCGGCAAAGGTGCCCAGAATGGCGTGCTCATCAAGAACGCTGAAGCGTTAGAGAGCATGGAAAAAGTCGACACCATCGTTGTCGACAAAACCGGAACACTGACCGCAGGCAAACCAGAACTCACCGCTATCGAAGCGCTTGGCGACTTAAATGAGGATGAACTCCTTGTGTTAGTAGCCGCTGTTGAGAGCGCCAGCGAACATCCTCTAGCAGAAGCTATTGTCAATGCTGCGAAGGCAAAGTCTCTTGATACTGCTAAAGCCAGTGATTTTAGTTCGACCACCGGCGAAGGTGCGCAGGCGCTGGTTAATGGTAAGCAGGTCGCTGTCGGTAATTCAAAATTCATGGAGCGCCTTGATAGTTTTGATAGTGCGCTTTCAGAACGTGCCGACAAACGCCGAAAGGACGGTGAAACCGTAATGTTTATATCAGTAGATGGACGAGCCGCTGGTCTGATCTCAGTCGCTGATCCAATTAAGCCCAGTACCAGTGAGGCGATATCACTGCTACACAAAGCTGGACTGCGAGTGGTCATGCTGACAGGTGACAATGAGATAACAGCTAGAGCAGTTGCTAGCAAACTTAATATTGATGAGGTGCATGCTGACGTCTCACCAGAAGATAAGAATCGCATTATCAAAGAGCTACAAAGTAGCGGTAAAATCATAGCTATGGCGGGTGATGGTATTAACGATGCTCCAGCCCTTGCGCAAGCGGATGTCGGTATTGCAATGGGTACTGGCACAGATGTGGCTATGGAGAGTGCAAGCATCACCCTAGTGAAAGGCGATCTAATGGGGATTGTCAGAGCACATAAACTGAGCCATTCTACGATGCGTAATATCAGACAGAATCTGTTTTTTGCATTCTTCTACAACGCGCTCGGCATACCGCTCGCTGCTGGCGTACTGTACCCATTCTTCGGACTTTTACTTAGCCCAATGATAGCAGCCGCTGCCATGAGTCTTTCTTCAGTATCTGTTATTGGTAATGCGCTGCGATTGCGTCGCTTGAAGCTGTGATGTTAATGCTATAAAAATATAAGGATATCGTTATGGGTAGTTTTTCTATTACACATTGGCTGATTTTATTGGTGGTAGTGGTGGTCGTATTTGGCACCGCTAAACTTAAAAATGCTGGCAAAGATTTAGGCGGTGCAGTCAAAGGTTTTAAAGAAGCGGTCAAAGATGAAGAGACTGGGCACGCTCGCAAGAATCGTTTACTTGACTATGAAAATAGTACTTCAGATAGCGATTCAAATATACAGTCTGGCACTCGGCCTGATAATATGGAAATCAACCCTGCTACCACTGATGACAAGCACAAAGTATGAAGTTCGCCGCGTATAAATGGCGATACTCAATAGCCCATTAACATATGTAACTGTCACGTTTGATATCGGATTTTTCGAGTTACTCTTACTGGGCGTCCTAGCACTGATATTTTAACTTCAGGAAATAAAAAAGGTAACCAGTGCCATCTTAAGCGCACTCATTACCTTTTTTACTGATTACTCAAGTTTTGCTCAGTTCAACGATAATAGTAGTTGCTATAAGCTTTACATGTGATCGACTATTGATAGTGCGCTGAGACCACGCAACTTAAAGCATTGATATACTGCCCTTACTAAAGAGTTGTAAATTATTCAGGGTTGTCATTAATGAATTGAATTAAAAGTTCAGCCAGCTTCTCGCCTTGGTCTTCCTGAAGAAAATGTCCACCGTCGGCAATAGTTGTGTGGTCTTGGCCTTTGGTTCCGGGAATGAGTTTTTGCATTATCCGATCACCACCGGCAGTGATTGGGTCGGAATCGCTGAACAGCGTAATGAAAGGCTTGGTCCACTTGCTCAATTCAATCCAAGCAGCACGGTTATTGGCTGAAGCAGGGTCATCTGGCGTCGTGGGTACGAGCAGCGGGAACTGCCTGGCTCCTTCTTTATATGACTCATCAGGAAATGGCGCATCGTAAGCATCGATGACCGCCTGCGGCAGCTCCGTGGTAGTGCCGCTATTGATTGTTTTTCCGACATGAAATTGCGGTGTTTCTTGTGAAAATTGCTGCCATTTGCGAAAACCTTCTCCTGGGTCGTGATCGCCGGTGGGCAGCATGGTATTGCCAGCTGCTACCCGAGAAAACAGCTCTGGATTAGCCGCTACTAAGCGCAGGCCGATCAGGCCACCCCAGTCTTGGCAGAAAAGAGTAATGTTCTTCAAGTTTAATTGGTCGAGTACCGATTGCATCCAGTCGATATGGCGCTGGTAGGTATAATCAGTACGGGATGTAGGTTTGTCTGACCGACCGAAACCTGGAAGGTCTGGAGCAATAACGCGGTATCCTGCTGCAGTCAGTATGGGGATTATTTTGCGATATAGATAACACCATGAAGGCTCCCCGTGCAGCAGTAACACTGGATCGGCATCTTTTGGGCCTTCGTCGAGGTAATGCACCCGTAGTTCACCTCCTTCGCTATCGTCAACCATTAGATATTGCGGAGCAAAATCATAATCGGGAAGGTTCGTAAAACATGAGTCGGGAGTTCTAAGCGTTTTCATATATCGTCCTTGTATGAGGTAAATGACCGCACATTATGACGTAGCTGCCGAAAATCTGGCCTATCACAGGCGGTCGAATCAGGTGGCCAAGGCAAACCAGTTTGCGCTTAAACCTATCAAATGCGGTTCAGGATCAGAGTTTTCGCGTATCAAACAATATTTTTATTTCAAGCCAGTTTTAGGCTGTGAAAGCAAAGGTATCTATTGCAACAGTAAGCCCACTCAATGCGTCTTCAAAAGTATACTGAATGAGAACTATACCGTACAAACAATTGTTCATGCAACAGGGCGATCACTAAAGATTGGTGGTAGTGTAACAATAGAGAAGGTAGACGTCTGTCTTTATAGCTATGACGGACAGTTTTCACTATGTAATATGCGTACTTATAAGAGATAGACCACTAAGCTTCCATGTCCAACTGGCTAGCCATCGTGGCTGATGACCCCAAAAGTCAGTTCATGTTTCTGGAGTACCAATGAGTCTATCGGCCACCTCAACAGCGGTATTGATACTGCGATACTAGATTCTTTTGAATCCGAGTATGTCGATGGTGCGTTAACATGCCAAGGTCAGAAAATCTATTTAGTCTACAATCGGTTTATTAACTTCGTATTTGAGGGCTCTTAATTGTTAGGACTCTTAATTTGTAGGACTCTGACCATGCGCTATAATTAAAATACCTTAAAAACGCTACGGTACTGCTGGTATAAGCTTTTTGCAGCCTCTGTCTGCGTAGGCACAGCAAGCAAGAAAAATTTATGCCAGCGGTATGTTATGTATCGATATTACTTTTTATTGACTATATTTAAAGGTTAGCCTCTAGATAATGCTTAAAATAGACCAAAAAAAAGGACGCTTAGGCGTCCTTACTGATTGCTTTGTTTTGCTTATTTCAATATAGGTAAAATACCTTAAAAACGCTAGGGTACTGCTGGTATAAGCTTTTTTTAGCCTCTGTCTGCGTAGGCACAGCAAGCAAGAAAAACTTATGCCAGCAGTAGGTTATGTATCGATGTTACTTTTTATTGACTATACTTTAAAAAGCCGGCTGCCGTCTAGGTATTGCGCTCAAAAATTCCATACGTGCTTGGTTGTCATGGACAAATTCACCTAGCATAGCGGTTGTACGGGTAGTTGAGTGTTGCTTATTGACACCGCGCATCATCATACACATGTGGGATGCATCCATCACTACCGCCACGCCGCGACAGCCAGTCACATCCATAATAGTTTGTGCCACTTGTTCGCTCAAGTTCTCTTGAACTTGTAAACGACGAGCAAACATGTCTACGATACGAGCAAATTTTGATAAGCCTAGTACTTGCCCATTGGGTAAGTAACCAATATGCGCGATACCATGAAAAGGTAGCATATGGTGTTCACACAAGGAATAAAACTCAATGTTTTGTACCAATACTAACTCACGATTGGTCGATGGGAACAAGGCACTATTGACTACCTCATCTAGGTTTTGATGATAACCTCGAGTCAAATGAGCAAAGGCTTTTGCTGCGCGCATGGGCGTATCTCCAAGACCTGGACGTTCTAGGTCTTCGCCAGTTGAAGTAATCAGCTGACGATAGGACTCAATGCTTTCTTGATAGTTTGATGTTATTGTTGAGGTATTACTCATAAGTTTGGCAGCCATCCAAAATGTGGGTGTAGCTTAACGCTAAATCCTATTTTGTAAAGGATTTTTTAAAAATTGTGCAAGCTGGAAAGGACTGTGATTATACTTGAAGTCTGCTCAATTTCATACTGCTATGGACAATGCCCAGTGGTTTAATAAATGCAGGTTAAGACTAAGTGCCAATAGTTTACGACTGTTTACTTAATTTGATTCGTGTATAATGCAACATCTTCTCATATTCATTGGGCTGCAACTCAGTATTGGTTATCTACCATATCGAAATTAGCAGTCATTCGATCGGTCAATAAGGAATTATTATGCTACTTCAAGGACAACGCTTTGTCGTCACCGGCATCGCCAGCAAACTCTCTATCGCTTGGGCTATTGCTGAAGCATTGCATCGTGAGGGGGCATCTTTGATTTTGACCTATCCAAACGATAAAATAAAAAAACGGGTGGATATGGCAGCTGAAAAATTTGAGGCTGATTTAGTACTTGAGTGCGACGTGGCGTCTGATGACTCTATTGCGGCCTGTTTTGAGCAAGTCACGGCCCATTGGGGTGATGGTATTGATGGCGTGGTACATGCGATTGGTTTTGCACCAATGGATCAGCTCAATGGTGATTTTACCAGTGCCACTACTCGTGAAGGCAGCCAAATTGCTCATGATATCTCAAGTTATAGCTTTGTCGCTTTGGCCAAAGAAGCTCGCGAGCTGCTAGCAATGCGTCACGGTTCTATGCTGACCTTAACTTATGAAGGTAGCATTTCTGTATTGCCAAATTACAACGTGATGGGTATGGCAAAAGCCAGTCTAGAAGCCAGTGTCCGTTACCTAGCAACCTCAATGGGCGGTGAAGGTATTCGTGTCAATGCTATTTCAGCCGGACCTATTCGTACTTTGGCAGCCAGTGGCATTAAGTCATTTCGAAAAATGCTCGATATTAGTGAAAAAATCGCACCCTTACAGCGTAATATCAGTCAGATGGAAGTGGGTAATGCGGCGCTATTCTTGCTATCACCATGGGCATCCGGTATAACGGGCGAGATTATGTTTGTTGATGCAGGCTTCAATACTGTGGCTATTAGTGAGCAATTAATGATGCTTGATGAGCCTCAAAAGTAATCGAAATTAGTAAGTCAGTCGGTTAGCAGCGGGTAATTCACCATTTAAAATTAACCGCTGGCTCTTGTGAATATAAGGAAGACAGCCAAAAGCTGTCTTTTTTAGTTATAATAAGCGTTTTTTCTGGTAATGAGCTTTTAGGCAAGGGCAATGATCACTAAACTACCGAAGTGGATACTGTGGGGCGGGGCGGTACTAGCGTTTAGTGCCGGCTGCGTCAATACGGCAGCGTTGATGGGTTTTACCAGTCTATCGGTATCGCATGTCACCGGTAACGTCAGTCTACTTTCAGCCGCCGTCGCGCATTTTGATGGCCCCAGTATTTTATATATTGGTGCCTCACTATTGGCATTTTTGGCCGGGGCTATATTAAGTGGTTTTGTGATTGGGCAAACCTCTCTAAAGCTTGGTATAACCTGCGCGAACGTCGTAATAGGCAGCGTAAAGGGGTCTCTGCGTATGAATCATTAACCAGGAAATGTGTTAATGATTGGCTGACACTTCTGGGCTTTCCTCCCTCAAAAACCGCTCACTAAAACACCCATTTTCACCTAGATTATCTTACCGGTTCCGCACTTGTTGAACTGGTAATAGAGTGTGGATTGTTACCCTAAATAATCCTGATTTGATCGGTCCCTTTATAAGCCTATTTTTTATTCTAACGTGGATAGATAAATCAGAAAACCATTTTATATCATGTTGTTATTGATTTTTGGTAATGGTAATGGAAATGGAAATGGGTTGTATTATATTTTAATCATTTGACACAAGGTTTAACTCGCCGCTAAAGCAAACGAGAATGCGCCCTGATAATGTTCAAGAATAAGTATTATTGCAAGATCATTTTATTAGCGATGGCAACAGCATCTTTGATTGTCCGCGAGAATTGAATTTCCCCCGGTTTATAGCGGACTCCAGCACGGCGTAATTTCACCACCATTCTTGGTTCTAAGTTATTAATAACTAATCCTATATGTTGTCTGGCAAGACTATCCTTAATCGATTCAATGGTGACAATTGCACTCATATCAAGCATATTAACCTCAGACATATCCAGTATAACAACGCGAAGATCCGGCGTAACAATGGAAATACTTTGCAGCGCTTTTTGCGCAGATCCGAAAAATAATGGTCCGTTAATATCATAGATGACAATATTGTCAGCGAGCTCACCATGGAGTTCATGGTTTTTTTCCATTTCGGTTGTCTGGGTCAGCGTAATACTTCTGCGGATAAACAGCAGAGCAGATAATCCCATTCCCACTGCGACAGCAACCGTCATATCAAAGAGTACCGTTAGTGAAAAACATAAAATCAAGACAATAACATCATCCCTTGGCGCGACTTTAATAGTGTGAATAAAGTGTTTCGCTTCACTCATATTCCATGCTACTACCAATAATAAAGCCGCCATTGACGCCATCGGGATATAAGCCAGTAAAGGTGTAAGCGCCAGTATTGAACCAAGAATAAACAAACTGTGTACTACGGACGCGAGCGGAAAACTCCCCCCAGCTTTAATGTTAGCAGCGGTGCGGGCAATGGCTGCGGTTGCAGGTATGCCACCAAATAACGGGGCAATCATATTACCAATCCCTTGCCCGATAAGCTCATCATTGGGATTATGTTTTTTGCCTGACATACCATCAGCGACGACTGCACATAACAATGATTCAAGTGCGCCTAATATTGCAATGGTAATCGCGGCGGGTAATAGCATTTTGATAAGAGCAAAACTCAAGCCAATGGGATTACCGTTGGCGTCGGGTAAATTCCATGGCCACTCAAATGCCGGCAAAATTGCCGGGATGCCATCACCAATTAGACCATTGATTTCATAGTGAAATCGACTGGCAATGGTTGCAACAGAAAAATCTTGACTTAGCAGGCTAAATAACCATGCAGAGATGGAGCCCACAAGGAGTGCGATCAGATGTCCCGGTATTTTGGATCGCATGTAAGGCCAGAGTAACAATGTGATAATAGTCAGTGCGCCAATTAACAATTCTTGCCAGTTGATAGTGGGTAATGAAGACACTATCAATAAAAGCTTATCCAGATAGTCCCCATTTAGCGCTTCTATGTTGAGCCCTAGAAAATCTTTTATCTGCAACGTACCGATAACAACACCAATACCAGCTGTGAATCCGATAATGACCGGGTAGGGAACAATCTCAATAAGCTTGCCGAGCTTGCCAACCCCCATCAATATCATAATGATACCCGCCATAAAACCACTAACGAGCAGTCCCCCTATGCCAAACTGCTGAACAATTGGCAATAACACAACGACAAACGCCGCAGTGGGGCCTGATATATTCACTTTAGAACCGCCACTCAGGGCAATAACAATGCCGGCGACAATAGCCGTGTACAGTCCATGCTGAGGTGGGACACCACTTGCAATGGCTAACGCCATAGATAGCGGAAGCGCAATCACGCCGACAGCTAACCCTGACAGAATATTCTCTTGAATATCTGAAAGTGTTATTTTGCTTGCTAAGGATTTTCTTAATGCTGAAAACAATGTGTACTCGCTTATTGAGCGCTAACGCCCTAATCTGGGAAATCCAATCAATTTGGTGGGTTAAAATCAAGAATAAGTCTTTGTTGCCAACGCCAATAGTTAACAATAACTTAATCAAACGTTCTGCCATCACTGATTTTTTCTACACAATCTAGGAGCGCTTATTGACCTGGTTCGCTATGAGGCGGCATAGTTAATAATATGCAATCTTGGTATCATTAATAAAGCTGTCTATAATACTAATATTATAAACAATCAGTTAATCAGACTTGGGCAGTAAATCACTGATGCTATTTGTAGAGGTAGCATGTCAGCTTTGCTAAGAATCATTGAATTATTAAAACGATTTGTACACTTTATACGCCTTAGAAATTGATTTTGAAAGCTATATTAACGTTATAGCAAAAGAATTAATAAAGAAAACAAGGTTTAGGCAGGAAAAACGCGCACTAGCAAGGTCTTAGTTGCAGGTGATCGTTATTCTCTTTGCACAAAATCCTCTGCCACGATGTTGAACAGTCTTAGCGGGCCACGAAGTGGTAAAGAATACGACGTTTTGCATAAGACTCACCACGCAGGTAGGTTAATTTTAACCACTAAGACTGATCATCTTTTTAGTTCTTTTGGTATAATTACCCAAGGGCGACATCCAAAGTCATCATGAGAGCAAAACCTACCATGACCCCGACGGTGGCAATATCTGAATGTTTTTCGGCCTGGGATTCCGGAATTAACTCCTCTGCCACAACATAGATCATCGCCCCTGCTGCAAAAGACAGAGCATAAGGCAATAGAGGCTGCATATAGACAACTGCCAAAGCGCCAACCACACCGGCAACAGGTTCGACCATGCCGGAAAACTGACCATACATAAAGCTCTTTTTCCTAGACATCCCTTCTCGCCGGAGAGGCACGGATACCGCAGCCCCCTCTGGAAAATTCTGAATACCAATACCGATAGCAAGCGCAATGGCCCCACCGATTGAGGCTGCGGGATGTCCTACTGCAGCGGCACCAAAGGCAACACCCACCGCCAAACCTTCAGGAATATTATGGAGGGTAATCGCTAGCACCAAGAGCACAGAACGTTGCCAACTGGTTTTTATGCCTTCAGCTTCTTTTGTCGGAAAACCAGGGTGCAGGTGAGGCAGAATCTTATCGATCAACCAGAGAAAACCACCACCAGTGAGGAAACCTATGAGAGCAGGCACCCAAGGGGTCCCGCCTGTTTCTTCCACCATTTCAATGGCAGGGGCTAGCAGCGACCAGAAACTGGCTGCAATCATAACCCCTGACGCACTGCCGAGCATGCCATCCATCACCTTTCGGTTGATGGTTTTGAAAAAAAAGACCACACTTGCGCCAAGTGCTGTTACAAACCAAGTGAAACAAGTCGCGAGAAAAGCCTGCATCACGGGAGAAAGTTGCAAAAACCAATCGACCATTTTACCTGTTCCTTAAAATGTATTTAAACAGACTCAAAGACTCATTCGCGCGCTGTTGATGCCGCGTTTCCAAGTGTGCAACTTGCGCCTTGGTTACGATAACGCTTTGTCCGAGTCTGCCAGATGGACTTAACCCTCCTAACAGAAAAAGCGGGACAGCCAAACCTTTTAAGCACAATTATATGTTAATAAAACACGCAATTTATCTCCAAAATGGTCAAGAATTTGTGCGTTCAAGCGACAATCTCAGCTCGCTCATTCTGATGGAAACAATCGGGTCATATTAATACCAAATGAATTAAATTGATGATCAGATTAGGTGTTTTCTAAAAATAAGTAACTAACTGTATTAAAAAGTTAAAAGTTAAAAGAAAAAATAAACCTGATCACTTAATAATTTCTCTGGAACCAATCAAACATGGGTAACTCTTTGACAAGGAGAGTCTGAGGGATCAAGCGACGTTATTTAAACCAATTGCTCTGCCAAAAGCAGTTTATATAACAGTAAAAAATATGCCGATACTTGACCGAACACAACTTGAACCCTCAGACAAATTGCATCTTCTCGCAAAAACACTCTTTTGCCAAGCTCATGGCAACATTACTTCTTTAGCCAATGATTTTTCTATCTCCAGAAAAGCAGTCTACGCAGCACGCGATGCTCTGCAGGTAGCATTGAATGCGTTAATTTCTGATAAGGAAAAATCAGACTGCATTATCAGTGTTGCTGTCGATAAATTTCAGTTACGTCGGGCTATCGTGGCTTTATCCATTACATCCGCCAACTCTATTCGCGCCATTCAAGATCAAATTTCCACTATCTACCCTGGCTGCTCCGTTAGTTTTGGTTATATTCAAGGGGTGATCATTGAAGCACAAAAAACGCGGCATTATTTAACAAAACCGTACCATTAGCCAATATTGAAAGTATTGCTATTGAACGGTATACTTTTGCAGGCCAAGCGGTTCAAAAAATTCGCCAGGCTTTTTGCTGTATTAATTTGCTGTATTAATTCTAGGAGCGGAGAGTTAATGACACCTGATGCCGCACAGCGATTGCTTACTCAAGCAATAACGCTCTTGCGCAAAACCGAGCACAGAGATTGCAAATTTGTAGCACGCTACCTAGAGAATCGACTCATTGGCTTAACTTCTGCAACATCAGCATTATATCAACGTTTATCAGCGCTCCGATGCCAATACCCTGATGCGGTTATCTGAACCCTGATGCGGTTATCTCACTGACCTGCCGTATAATTGAACGTAAAAGGAAACTAAAAAAAATGAATCTATGAAAGCGCCGTGATGTGACAATCAAAATAGCGGGCACGTATTATTTACTCGGCCGCGAAATCATTGATACAGAGGTTACTGAAATCATGCGTAAAATAGAGCAACTCCTCCACACTCGGCATATGGCATCAAGTGCCATTGAAGGATTTAACGTAACCTTGCGAAATTATCTTTATGTAAGGAAATGAGTTAATCAAGATTTCTTAGCATTATTTAAAGCTTGGTATGACCTGCGCGAACGTCGTAATGAGCAGCGTAAAGGGGTCTCTGCGTATGAATCATTAACCAGGAAATGTGTTAATGATTGGCTGACACTTCTGGGCTTTCCTCCCTCAAAAACCGCTCACCAAAACACCCACTTTCACCTAGATTATCTTACCGGTTCCGTATTTGTTGAACTGGCGATAGAGTGTGGATTGTTACCCTAAATAACCCTGATTTGATCAGTCCCTATTTTTTATGTCAGTAGCATGATTATTTAGGACAATTAGCGGCGGCAATGGCCTGCGGATTACAAAATGCTATGGTCGCTACGTATAGCAGCGCGGTCATACGTACGACCCATTTGACAGGTTTGACATCCGACATGGGCGCAGCGATTGGTAACTGGCTAACAGGTCGCCGCATCAGCAAATCTACATTAGGCTTTCAAGCCATTATTTGGTATTTTTTTGCGGGGAGGGGGCGGGGTAGTGGGTGCATTTTTATATGCCAGAGTGGGTTATGGCGCGTTATTTGTGCCCATTACGATTGTACTTGCGGTAGCATTTTTTTATAACCATGCATCTGAGCGGCTACCCGAAAAATGCCAACGTAGAAAAAAAGGCGCTCATCAGAGTAATAAGCGCTTTTCTTATAATTTATAGCTTAGTGTTATAGCCTTGTCACGCAGGTTAACTTAATTAGATAGACTACTCTTCGTCTTCTTTATGGTCTTCATGTTCATGGAGACCTTGCATCATATCGAGCGCCGAGTCATCGGTACGCTGTTGGTCTTCTTTAGCAAGGCTATCTTGATTGATATCTTTTGGTGCCATTTTGGTGGTTGAGTCAGGCTTATCACGATTGTCCATGAGGTACTCCCAATTTTTTTTATTAATTCTTCAATGATCTTACCATTAATTAAATTCTAAAAGTGTCAGTCAACTGACACTTTTAGATTAACCCATTGAGTATGTGATATTGGTCACTAGTTGTACAGGGATGATGTGCGATTATTTAGTGACGGTATGTAACGACATATCAACCTGATTTGACCGCCTAAGGTGAGCTATCACAGTCAGGGAACGATAAAGCCATATTGCTAATAAGGTTTTTTTAGAACACTATAAAAAGTATTCGGGTGGAGAATATTCCTGTTATGATGACAGCGTATTTTGGTAGGGCCGTTATAGAGCTATTGCTAATGGTTAAAATTTATCTTTACCTCCTATAATTTTTATCACTGTCTTTGGACACAATAAGGACATTTTATGTCAGAGCAGAAATTAGACAGCCATCTTCCTGATGATGGCAACGAATATTTATTTACTGATACTTTTCCAAAGGGCACTGGTAAAGGGCTGATAGTAGTAGTGATAGCTGCGATTGTCAGTATGATTATTTACAACGTCCTGCCGTACGATATCAGTGCCAATAAAGGCCTTACCCTGCTGTTTTTTATTGGCGTGTTGTGGTTGACTGAAGCGGTGCATGTGACTATTACCGCGATATTGGTCGTCGTAATAGGCGCACTTATTGGCATACCAGACTTTGATGCCGAAATTGGCCTACAAAGTTTTGCCAACCCGATTATTTATTTGTTCTTTGGGGGTTTTGCATTAGCAGCGGCGCTACATGTGCAGAAATTGGATAGGAAAATTGCGCTTAAGATTCTGTCGATGGCCGGTGGCAATCTTAGAACTGCGGTATTTTTGATATTTGGAGTGACTGCATTTTTATCGATGTGGATATCGAATACAGCCACTGCGGCAATGATGTTGCCATTGGCGCTGGGTATTTTAACCCAGGTCGACCGTGAAAACGACCGCGGCACTTTCGTATTTGTGCTATTAGGTATTGCTTATTCTGCCAGCCTTGGGGGTTTGGGTACTATCGTGGGCTCACCGCCTAATGCCATCGCTGCCAAAGCGCTTGATATCGCTTTTGTTGATTGGATGAAGTTTGGTATTCCCATGATGTTGGTATTGTTGCCACTATTATTAGGGGCCATGTATCTTTTTCTTAAACCCAATCTTAATCGTCAGGTAGCACTCAACGAAGATGATCCTATTGCATGGAATAAACCCCGTGTACTGACAATTATTGTGTTTATCGCAACCGCATCGAGCTGGATACTCTCTAAAAAAATCGGTGCCGCGCTTAATATTGATGATGTGGATTCTATTGTCGCATTGTTAGCAGCATCAGCAGTGGTTAGCTTAGGTTTGGTGTCATGGAAACAAGTCTCTGACAACACCGACTGGGGCGTACTCATGTTGTTCGGTGGTGGTATCGCGCTATCAACGGTGCTAAAAGTCTCAGGGGCCTCTTTGATTCTTGGTCAAGCGGTCGCCAATGGGTTGTCATCTGCACCGCTTATCTTAGTGGTAATTTCAGTAGCAGCATTCATTATCTTCTTAACAGAGTTTGCCTCTAATACCGCTTCTGCTGCGCTTTTAGTACCCGTATTTGCGGCTATTGCCGAGCAAATGGGTCTGCCGCCTGCCGTATTGGTAATGATTATTGGTATTGGTGCCTCGTGTGCCTTTATGTTACCCGTTGCCACCCCACCAAATGCGATTGTCTTTGGTACTGGGCTTATTAAACAGTCAGAGATGGTACGTACTGGTGTGATACTTAATATCATTGCCACCTTTGTAGTCGGATTATGGGCGTATTTCTTCCTGCTCTAATTGCTAACTAATTCAGTATTGTAACAGCTAATTTTAGAACCTGATGTCTACGCAATGGCTAGACATTGGGTTTTTTTATGGCTTTTGATGGTGGTTGTCTCGAATAGTGATATATGGCTTATCACATTATCATAAAAAGACAAGTAATCTCATACCATGAAACGGATTCACTAAAAATGATGTCACGCCTAGTTAAATTTATTATATATACCAGTATCAGCGTTCTTGTCATATTAGTCGCCTTATTAGTGTTTTTTTGGGCGCCTGATAAAAGCGTTGCTGAACTAGAACAGTGGCAGTTGCCAGATAGTGAGTTTGTGGAAGTCGAAGGTATGCAGGTACATGTCGAAGGTATGCAGGTACATGTAGTGCAGTCAAACCTATGTCAAGATCTGAATAGCAAAACGTTGTCAGAGCCTGTTGTTTTACTTCACGGCACGTCAGCAAGCTTACATACCTGGGAAGGTTGGGCGACAGCACTCAGTAATGAGTCCTGCGTCATTCGTATGGATCTACCAGGGTTTGGCTTGACTGGTCCCTATGTTAAGGAGTCAATAGATTATACTAGCGATAATTATGCGGCTTTTGTGACCCAGGTAATGGATCGCTTACAGGTAAGTCGAGCCACTTTAGTGGGCAATTCGTTAGGAGGTAAAATTGCTTGGCGTACTGCCGCCTTGTATCCTGAGTATGTGGAAAAATTAATATTGATCGATTCGGTCGGTTATCCAGCGACACCAAAACAGGTTCCTCTAGCCTTTACGCTAGCGAAGTACCCAGCTTTAGCCCCTATTTTGAATTATGTTCTGCCTCGAGATGTGGTCAGAAAAAGCCTGGTGAGTGTTTATGCAGACGATAGCAAGGTTAATGACGCCTTGATTGATCGTTACTATGATCTAGCGCTACGTCAGGGCAATCGCCAAGCACTGATAGATCGTCTGCAAGAATTTGATAGCACCGAAAATCAAGACCAAATTAAGGGTTTAACCCTGCCTACTTTAGTCTTATGGGGCGCACAGGATGACCTAATCCCAGTGGAGAATGCCACGCGTTTTCATCAAGACATCCGTAACAGCCAGCTTAAAGTATTCGATAATCTAGGGCATGTGCCGCATGAAGAAGACCCCGTCGCGACTGTTAGGGCAGCAAGACAGTTTTTGGTTGGTGAAAAATTAGATTAATCCTACACCATACTTTCTAAGAATTAATTTCTAAACAGTCACTATTACCTAAAGGGAGTCGTCAGTAAAGGCCACAGATCTCGCATCAATTGTATTTAACTGCTGGATAAAAACCATATCAGGCAGTTAAATGCTGTCTGTCATTTAACTGTATCTTGAATCATAGCCAAATTAGCCCCATAATCTAACCACTTATTAATAATAAATAGCCTAAGCAAATATGCCTAATACTCTAGAAGACCCTAAAGATTTAAGCGACGACGACATGAGCAGCGGAAAACAGGCTAATAGCCAAGCCGAGGACGAGAGAGTTTCTCGAGCTGAAGTACCAGCTATACTGCCAGTACTTGCTAAAGACGAATATTATTTAAGTAAGCTTGAGCGTGAGCTCACACGCGCCTCTACATCTAAAAATAAGCCTGATAACAATAACGAAAAAGCTGCTGAGGCAGTCGCTCAAAAACGTGCACAATTTGAAAAGCTAAAAACCCGCTCACAGCAGGCGGTACAAGCGCGCATGGACAGCATTCCAAATGAGTTAGCAGATAAATTAAATCTTGATCTGCCAGTGAGTCAACGGGCCGGAGACTTAATACAGGCAATTATTGATAATCAAGTGATTATTGTCGCTGGTGAAACCGGTTCGGGTAAGACCACTCAGCTGCCAAAATTAGCGATGCTGGCAGGTCGTGGAATACGTGGACAGATAGGACATACTCAGCCACGTAGACTGGCGGCGCGCAGTGTGGCCAACCGAATCGCCGAAGAGTTGGGTGAGCAGTTAGGTCATACCGTTAGTTTTAAGATTCGGTTTAATGAACAAGGTACCGCGCAGTCAGTGATTAAACTGATGACGGACGGTATCTTACTCGCTGAGTTGGGTCATGACCGATTTTTGAGCAAATACGATACGATTATTATCGATGAGGCCCATGAGCGCAGCTTGAATATTGACTTTATTATGGGTTACCTCAAGCAATTACTGCCCAAACGTCCTGATTTAAAAGTCATTATTACCTCAGCAACTTTAGATACCCGGCGCTTCAGTGATTACTTTAGCCGTTATGATGCCAAGTCAAAACGTCAGATACCGGCACCTATTTTTAATGTAGAAGGGCGTAATTTTCCAGTTGAAGTACGTTATCGTCCTTTAACAGACGAGCCAGTAACCAGTTCAGACGATGATAGCTACGATGATTTTGAAGAAAATTTGCCACGTGCAATGGTTGCGGCAGTAGAAGAATGCTTTAGCGACGCGGAAAGTAAAGGCCATCCAGATCAGGCTGATATCCTGATATTTGCCGCTACCGAAGCTGAAATTCGGGAGTTACAAGAAGTCATTGAGCGTCATGGGCCAAAACACACCGAAGTATTGCCACTATTTGCGCGGCAGACCTATGAAGAACAACAACGTATTTTTCAGCCGTCGGGTAGAGGGCGACGCATTGTTATCGCTACCAACGTTGCCGAGACTGCGTTGACTGTGCCGGGTATCCGTTATGTGATTGATTTAGGGTTCGCGCGGATTTCACGCTATTCGTATCGCTCACGTGTACAGCGCCTACCGATCGAAGCCATTGCTCAAGCGGCAGCCAATCAGCGTAAAGGTCGTTGTGGTCGTATTGCACCTGGCGTCTGTATCCGCCTATATAGTGAGGAGGACTTTAGTGGTCGTCCTGAATTCACTGAACCTGAGATTCTACGCACTAACTTAGCCTCAGTCATTTTACAGATGGCCAATCTGCGCTTAGGCAGTGTTGATGACTTTGAATTTATTGAGCCTCCTGACAGTCGTTTAGTGATTGATGGGCATAAACTACTGGATGAATTGGGCGCGATTACCCATAAAGACGAGAAGGCCGCTAATCAGTTAAGCACTAAACCGAACAGTAATAGTTTGCCTAGCAAAAAATCTAAACGCCAAGGACTTGATCATTTACAGCTGACCCGCATTGGGCAACAGATGGCGCGAATGCCAATAGACCCAAGGCTGGCACGTATGCTGGTTGCAGGTAGCGACTTTGATTGTATTCGTGAAATGCTGATCGTGGTTGCCGCGCTTGCGGTGCAAGACCCGCGCGAACGCCCAGCCAATAAGCGCCAGCAAGCGGATCAAAAGCACGCCGAGTTTCGCCAAGATGATTCTGATTTTTTGTTTTACCTGAGCCTTTGGAAAGCGCTGTTTGAAAAAGATGAAAACGGCAATAAGCTGTCAGGCAATCAGCGTAAGCAGTTTACCAAAAAGAACTTTTTAAGCTTTCCACGAGTGCGCGAATGGCATCAAACCCATCGTCAACTGGTACAGATGGTCACCGAGCTTAAGCTTACCGATGTTAATAGTTCAAAAGACAATACCAAAGGTAATGATAAAAACAGTTCTAAAAACAACCTTGATGAATCTACTGACAATGACCCAACTGGCGTTCACGACGAGGCGCTAAAAGCGGTTAAATATGCTAATTTGCATCGTGCCCTGTTAACGGGCTTGCTGTCTATTATTGCTCATAAAACTGAAAATCGTGGTGAGTACCTAGCGGCGCGCCAGCAAAAAGCTAAGATATTCCCGGCCAGTACGGTATTTAAGCAAATACCACCGTGGGTGATGGCTTTTGAAATGGTAGAAACCTCGCAAGTTTTTATGCGTACGGTTGCCAAAATTGAACCGGAATGGGTTATCTCAGCGGCTGGTAACTTATTAAAGTATCACTACTTTGAACCACACTGGTCGAAAAAGACCGGACGGGTAAAAGCCTACGCGCAGATCAGCTTGTTTGGCTTGATTATTATTGGTAAGCAGCTGACCAACTATGAACAAGTTAATCTAATTGAAGCACGCGAGATATTTATCCGTGATGGTCTAGTGACTGGTAACTTCGGCCGGCAAGCGCCATTTTTACAGCATAATATGGATAAAGTGGCTGATATTGAACGCATCGAAGACAAGCTGCGTCGCCGTGATTTACTGGTTGATGAAGAGACGCTCTATCAGTTTTATGATCAGAAGACACCTGAGCATATTGCCAGCCGTAAAGCCTTTGAAGATTGGCGTGCGGACATTGAAAAAACCGATAATAAATATCTATTCTTTACTGATGAAGATGTACTAAACAGCCAAGCGCCAACGACTGGCGACTTCCCAGAAGTATGGCAGTTGGGTGATTTAAAATTGCCGCTACGTTATATCTTTGATCCCTCCAGCGACGAAGATGGTGTAACTATCCGTGTGCCATTAGCAGCCTTGCCGCAGTTGGATGCTATTGAGCTGTTATGGGGCGTGCCCGGTTGGCGTTTTGAGCTGGTTTTACAGTTGCTTAAGTCACTACCAAAAGACATTCGCCGACAAATTGTACCGATTCCTGATATGGCCGACAGCTTATTTGATGAGCTGCAACCTGCGCAATCGCAGGGATTGCTCAAACAGCTGTGCCAAGCGCTCAATCGCCGCGGTATCATGTCGGTAAAGCCCGACAACTTTAACCCGTCTAGCATTGATCGTTATCTACAACCACAAATCTGTGTGGTCGATGACAAGAATCGCATTATTGAAAAGGGTCGAGATTTACAAACCTTGCAAGTCCGACATGCCAGCGAGACTAGCCAAGCAGTCACTGAGCATCAAGGCGCACATACGAGCTTCCCTGAGCACTTTAATTTCAGTAAAAACCATCACAGTGCTGGGGTAGTTATGAAGCAGTTTGCCGCTTTGGTTACTGATGAGGCCGGCGAGGCAGTATCGATTCATCAATATACCGACGTGACCGCTGCACTGCAGGCGCATAGAATCGGGGTGCTGACGTTAATGAAAGGTCAGCTGGGCGCCAAGAAAAAACAACTGACCAGTCAAATTGATAAAATATTTAAACTGGCCTTTGCACCACTTGGCGATATGGAAAAACTAAAAACTATCGTCATTGATGCCGCGCTAGATGCGGCTCTTGAAGAGCACTATATCTTGTTTGACCATAGTGAGGACTTATCTGAGAGCGCGGGTGATATCGCCATTAGTCTAGCCGAAGAGTTGCCGTTTACGCAGGAAGAGTACAGCCAAACTTCTGAAGTGGTGGTTAGTAACTTTCTACTAACTGGACAGACGGTGATCAAGACCCTTAAAAATGTCTACACCCGCTGGCAACGTATTCGTCAGAGCTTATTGATGCTCGATCGTGAGGTATTTGGCGAGTCTATTGATGACATCGAAGACCAATTGGAAGACTTACATCTGTCTAATTTTGTTTACCGGATGGATTACAGTCAGTGGCAGCAGTACCCACGTTATTTGGAAGCAGTTGAGATTCGACTTGAGCGACTTGAGCATAATATCGAAGCCGATCTTGATGGGGTTTATGCATTAGATTTGCACATGGAACGACTATCTGGACGTGCCAATGCCGAATCTATCAGTGAGTATCGCTGGCTAGTGGAGGAATATCGTATTCAACTATTCGCTCAGCCAATGAAAACCCGCATGGCGGTATCACCGAAGCGTCTAAGTAAAATGTGGGATAAGATGAGTTAGGGTAGAGTTTGCTCTAGGTTTTGTAGAGTGGGTTAGCAAGTACGTAACCCACCTTACAGCTAACTGATATTATTAAAATTAATTAATATATAATCTGCTTATTTTAAAATCATCAAAACAACCACAAGAACGCTACGTATTAACTACACACCAACCTCCACAACCCTTTTCTTAGTCAATATATAGTGCGCAATCATACCGATACATATACCCCAAAATACTGAACTTAGCCCCAAAAAATGCATGCCAGATGCGGTGGCTAAAAAGGTAATCAACGCTGATTCTCTTTGGCTATCATCCTTCATGGCAACGGTAATATTGGCAGAGATGGCTCCGATTAACGCGAGACCTGCTAGCGCTGCGATGAGCTCTTTGGGTAACAAGCTAAATACGGTGACGATGCTGCCCGCAAATAAGCCGCCTAATAAGTAAAAAATACCATTAGCCACGCCTGCGATATAGCGCTTTTCTTTGAGCTCATGCGCGTCTTTTCCCGTACACAATGCGGCGGTAATAGCCCCTAGTATAACCGTTATGCCGCCAACACAAGCGACCGCTAATGAGGCAATACTGGAAACCGTAATAATAGGCTTAGCAGGAATGTCATAACCACTCAGTCTTAAAATAGCCATACCGGGTAATAGTTGTCCGGTTAAACTCACTAAGATCAGCGGAATGGCTAGGTTCAACGTTGAGTTCCATGACCATTCTGGCCAGATGAGTGTGGGTATGGTTATCGAAAAGTTAATATCGACAGGATTCATCTTGCCGAATATCACACTCAAGATAACGCCGCACAGCAATACCCAAATCATGGTGTAGCGCGGCGACCAACGCTTGGCTAATAAATAACAAGCCAGCATACTGAATACGATAAACGGCATGGTGTCAGTAGCGATAAATAACTCTAGGCCAAATTGAAATAGAATACCGGCCATCATTCCAGCCGCAATGCCAGGAGGAATCAGCTTTAGGATTTTATCAAGGTAGCCTGTGGCACCAATGATAAAAATAACCAAGGCTGAGATAATATAAGCAGCAACCGCCTCGTTGATACTCATCTGCGGAAATAGCGTGATTAACAGCGCCGTACCTGGGGCAGACCAGCCCATGACCACGGGAGTCTTATATTTGATAGATAGGTAAATACTAGGTATCGCTGCGCCGATAGAAATACCCCAAATCCAAGAGGCCATCATGGCATCTGACACTTGCGCAGCTTGCGCCGCTTGAAAGAAAATAATCAGCGGGCCAGAATAAGCGATCAGCACCGCTAAAAAACCGGCAATAGAGGCTGAGAGTGACCAATCTTCTTTAAGCGTTTGGATCAAAGTTGCCATATTGTCTTCTTGCGAATCATCAATAATCAGTGGGTCAATAGCCAGTAAACCTAGCTTAGGTAGCGCAACACAAAAACCACGCTATATGTTTAAATAATATTTTAACGCTATCGGGCTAATTTGTTAACTGCCATCATTCAATCATTTGATTGTCGATCAGCTAATTTAATCAAGTCAGTCTAACTTGTGCTGAGCTTTTTTGTTCTTATACCCATCAACTTTTTAAAATATTCTACGACGAACCGTTAATTCTTTAGGCAAAAATAAGATAGGTTTTCTCAAGCTAGCTCCTTTCGGTGGGACTGGCTATCGGACTGAATTTTGTAGCCAGCAACCTAAAATACAAGCCTTGTTATCCTTACAGACAATACGATTGATTAGATAGTAGAATAGATATTTAACTTCAAGCACCTAATCTTGAATACCTGAACTCAAATACCTGAACTTAAATACCTGAACTTAAGTACTATAGTTAAAATACCTTAAAAACGCGACGGTACTGCTGGTATACGCTTTTTGCAGCCTTTGTCTGCGTAGGCACAGCAAGCAAGAAAAACGTATGCCAGCAGTAGGTTATGTATCGATATTACTTTTCGTTGACTATAAAAGGAAAATAGCATGTGGGATGAACGCTATCGTGAAGCAGGTTTTGCTTACGGCACAGAAGCCAATGACTTTCTAAAAGAGCAATTTCAGAAAATACCAGCAGGGGGACGGGTGTTATGTTTGGCTGAAGGTGAAGGAAGAAATGCGGTGTTCTTAGCCCAACAAGGCTATCAGGTAACTGGCATTGATCTCTCCGAAGTTGGTTTAAACAAAGCGTTGAAACTAGCCCGCGATAAAGGAGTGGAAATTTCTACTCAGGTTGCAGACCTGGCTGATTATGAATTAGGCGAACAGCAATGGGATGGCATTGTTTCTATTTGGGCGCATATGCCTGAAGCCATACAGCGCCGTGTTCATGCACAGGTTGCATCAGCGTTACAGCCAGGCGGGGTATTTATTCTTGAAGCTTATACGTATCAGCAGACGACCATGGAAGGGGTTGGTGGGCCATCTGCTGACCAAAAAGATAGATTTGTGTCATTAGAAGACTTACAGAGTGAGCTTACAGAACTAGAGGAGGTTATTGGGGTTGAAAAGCAACGTATTGTCTCAGAAGGAGATCGCCATCAAGGTCTCAGTGCAGTCGTGCAATTTATCGGTCATAAAAAGTAAGCGTGGCCTAGATAGAGATGCTGTTATCTTGCAACTATCTTAACGTTTAACACGCTGTCGCTAAGCATGCTCTTATTAAATAAGTGCCCACATTATTGCTCATTGCGCAAACCAATCGAAATGTTCAATTAGCTTGATGCTGGTCACTATTTAAGATTAGTCCTTTAAGCTGGCTTGCAGACCTTGTGTGCTAAGCCAATAAAAGCTGCAGTAGCCGCGCTTTGATAAGCGCCTTTTCGTTGTAATAATACCGCAGTGCGCTTTAGTAAAGTTGGGGCTAATGCAATGGCGACCAGCTCATCGCGATTACTCACAATGTTGGACGGTAATAAAGTGCTCAATTGGGTGTGGCGTACTATTTCAATAACGGCGCTTAATGAATTGGCCTCCATCAGTACCTGTGGCTGGATATCGTGTTGGCGACAATAACGCTCAATTTGCTCACGGGTCACAAATTCATGGCTCAATAGCACCAATGATTGCGCGTTCAGGGTTGGCAAATCAATAGCTTGATGCTGTGCAAGGGGATGGTGGTTATTCATTACCAATGCCAGGGTTTCAACGAGTAAGGTTTGGGTTTCTATGTCGGCAGATTGCACCTCTGCAAAGGCAATACCCACATCAAAGGCATCATCAAGCAAGTGCTTTTCCATCTGCTCCTGCGACATCTCTTGTACGCTTAAGGTGACGTTAGGATAGCAAGCATGAAATTCTTTTATCAGTGGCCCGATCAGGTAAGTGGTAAACGTAGGAGTAATCGCGATTCGTAAAGCGCCGCGACTTAAGTTTTGTACATCGTGCAGTGCTCTTTGTCCTTCTTCTAAATCTTGTAATGCTTTGCGCGCATAGCGGGCGTACACTTCACCGGCATCGGTTAGCTTAACGCGACGCCCCGAACGATCAAATAAGGTCGCCCCTAAGGTTTCTTCTAGTTGTTTGATCTGTTGCGACAAGGCGGGCTGCGAGACATACAGAGATGCTGCTGCCTGCGTGAAGCTGTGATGCTTGGCAACCGCGAGAAAGTATTTTATATGTCTAAGTATCATAATATACCTATAAGTATTTATTATCGATATCATAATATACCAGTATTTTACCTTATTACAATAACGGCGTATTATTCATTCTATCGAAACAACAGCGACAGCCGTTATGAAAGACATTATTGAAGGTTTTTTGAAGTTCCATAGCGATGCATTTCCTGAACGTGCTGATTTGTTCAAGAATTTAGCGACTAAACAGAACCCGCGTACGCTATTCATTTCTTGCTCAGACAGCCGCTTAGTGCCTGAGCTGGTAACCCAGCGCGAACCGGGCGGCCTATTTGTTATTAGGAATGCTGGCAACATTGTTCCCTCTTATGGACCTGAGCCCGGTGGGGTGTCAGCCTCAGTAGAGTACGCCGTAACCGCACTACAAGTTACGGATGTGGTCATCTGTGGGCATTCAGACTGTGGTGCCATGTCAGCCATTGCTAATTGCACCTGCATGGATCACATGCCAGCAGTTGGCAGCTGGTTGCGTTACGCTGACTCAGCGCGGGTGGTTAATGAATCTATCACCCATTTAAGTGCTAGCGACCGTATTGAATCTATGGTGCGAGAAAATGTCATCGCTCAGATTGAAAATATTAAAACTCATCCCTCTGTTCGTCTGGCGCTAAGAGAAGGCCGTTTGGCACTGCATGGCTGGGTATACGATATCGAGACCGGTGGCATTGATGCCTTAGACGGCGCTACCAACGATTTTGTTTCCCTTGCAGAGCATACTGAAGTTCGCGCTTATCCTATACAAACTCTTCCTGTAGCGGTCTAAGCTTATTATTTAAGATCGTTAACGACCAGCAATATTGATTAGCATTATTTCAAACTCAATGATTTTCAACTTAGTAATTACTCAATTGTTTACTTAATAACTACTACCACTCACTAAAAAAGGTACTACCATGATTCAATCTCAAATTAGCAACACTGCCCGCCAAGCATTAACAGATACCATCATTGCCGCCAAAGCTGAGAAAAGTTTGTCGTTCGAACAAATAGCCGCAGGTACTGGTCTTAGCGACGTCTATGTAACTGCCGCTCTACTGGGTCAGCATCCTTTACCTACTGAGGCTGCGCAAAAAGTTGGCGAAACCTTAGGTCTTGATGATGATGCTATCGTTTTACTACAAGCTATTCCGTTACGCGGTAGTGTTGGTAGCGAAATGCCGACTGACCCTACTATCTACAGATTCTACGAGATGATGCAGGTGTACGGTACTACTCTCAAAGCTTTGGTTCATGAACAATTTGGTGACGGCATTATCAGCGCTATCAACTTTAAAATGGATATCAAAAAAGTTGCAGACCCAGAAGGTGGTGACCGCGCGGTTATTATCCTTGATGGTAAGTTCTTGCCTTTCAAACCTTTCTAACTGTGTCCCTAGACACTGGCCTCAAAAAGTCTTAAAAGCTTTTTAGAACGAGTACAGGGCTAAAATCATTACTAAAAATGCGACTAAAAAACTGTAATATGGCGAAAGTCGGCGCTCTGCGTCGGCTTTTTTCGGACATATTTAGTTATGTTTAACGACAGTCGCTATTGATTGAAACAGACACGCTATATAAACCCGCACAACTGCTCAAAAATTTCTCTAAGCCACGTGGTACTAATTTTAAAGTAGATTAAGTATACAAAGGAAGGCCTTTTATTAATGAGCACTAATCACATTTCTGCCACCGCACGCCAGTCATCATTGACCCTATTTTGGCCTATGATAGTGATTGCTGGATTGGCACTGACCCTACGCCCAACGATAACGTCTACCGGCCCTCTGCTAGAGGAAATTCGCTTGAGTACCGGTATAGGTTTGCAAGCGGCCTCATTACTAGTGGTGTTGCCCATGTTCTGTATGGGCGTGTTTCCTTTACTGTTACCATGGGTGGGCAAACGGCTGAGCGAAAGTGCTTGGATAACGGGTGGACTAATCGCTATAGCATTAGCAGGCTTGTGGCGTCTGGAATTAGGATCAGGTTGGACTCTGATTACTAGCGCGCTAATAGGCGGTACTGGTATCGCTATCGTACAGGCGATGGCGCCCGGCGTCGTAAAACGCTGGTATCCTAAGCGCGTACCGCTAGCGATGGGTATTTATTCAGCCTCACTAATGGCCGGGGGCGGAATTGCTGCTACGTTTAGCCCACTAGTGGCTGAGCATTATGGCAGCTGGCAAGCAGGTCTTGGTATATGGCTAATACTACCAGTCGTTGCCCTCTTGCTATGGTGGCTGAGACCATCGGAAGTGATGGAAACCAAGCATAACAGTGTACCGGTCAATTTTTTTAAAAATCGTCGTGCCTGGTTACTGGCCAGTTATTTTGGCTTGGCCAACGCCGGTTATGCTTGTATGATCGCTTTTTTGCCGACTTATGCTCGTGGTTTAGGTTGGAGCGCTCAGAGTAGCGGTGAATTAATCGGTATCATGACTATTTTTCAGGTGATCGGTGCGCTTGGTGCTCCTGCGCTCTCCTCTAGTCGCCTGGATCGACGCCCTTGGTTGTTTTTTGCAGTAGGTATTCAGATTATCGGCTTTGCAGGATTAATGCTAATGCCAGAGTCATTACTGATTGTTTGGGCCGCCATGATAGGTTGTGGCCTGGGCGCTTGTTTTGCATTAACGCTGACCGTGGCGCTTGATCATTTATCACTCCCTAAATTAGCTGGTGCACTGACTGCTTTTGTACAAGGCGTTGGTTTTATAATCACTGCAATCGTCCCTTACTTAGCCGGAGTTTTGCGTGAAGGGACTGGTAGTTTTCAGGCCGTTTGGCTGATGCTTTTGATCACGCTAATAGGTATGCTTGTGGTCACCACCAGATTTAACCCCAGCAGCTATGCTAAAGCCATGAATATGACTGATATTTAATCAAGACTTGTTGATTACAGCTTATTAATGAGTGTGTGTTGATTCAGGTTTATTGATTTACGCCTGTTGAATAAAGTATGAAAATTAAAGTAGTGTTAATTAGGCTATATTCATTGAGACCTATTAAATTAGGGATAAAATAATACTTAGGATTTAAAATGAAGAAATTACTTATATATGCGGCTCTTGCAACCTCTTTGTTATCGGTCACGGCTTGTGCCAGTACCGCACCAAACAATCAAATTATACCCAGTGCAACTAACCCTGGAGCTTATATGGCAACCATTCCTGTGTTAACGGGTGAGATGGCACAGAACATGATCAATGCCGCCGCCTTAGAAGCTAAAAAAGATCAACTAATGGTGTCCGTAACGGTGGTTGATCGCTCAGGACAGACGTTGGCCGTTTTGAGAGATCACCGAGCAGGCGTGCATACCATTCGTGCCAGTTATAAAAAAGCATATACCGCCAATTCACAAAAAAGAGAAACTGCGGACATTGCCAAGGGTATCAAAGATGGTAGCATTCCTGCTGACATTCGGTATTTAGATGAAAATATATTGATGTTAGATGGCGGCGTTCCCATTTATATCGATGGTGTTGTGGTTGGTGGCATCGGAGTAGGCGGTGCGCATGGTAGTGAAGATGTGCGGATTGCCAAAGCAGGCATAAAGGCTTTGGATTAAGTCTGTACTCACAAATCTGTATTTACACATCTGTATTTACAAAAAGATAGAGCCATTATCGGCTCTATTTTTTATGCTATGAATTAACATCACTTTATGAGGTTTCTAAATGCTACTTTTAAGGCAGTCCTTTTTAAGAGTTGCACTCTGCCAATAAGAAGGGCGCCGTTTGGCTTATTTCTGAACAAGCCACTTCTTCAGGTGCGCCTTGAGCAACAATAAGTCCGCCTTTATCGCCAGCACCTGGGCCGATATCGATAACCCAATCGCTATTACTGGCAACCTGCATATCGTGTTCGACCATAATGACGGTATTGCCAGCGTCAACCAACCCATTCAATTGTGACATCAACATCGATACGTCTGCAGGATGTAAGCCGGTGGTCGGTTCATCAAGCACATAAAGAGTGTTGCCACGCTGGGTGCGTTGCAGTTCAGTGGCCAGTTTGATCCGCTGGGCTTCACCGCCAGATAGTTCAGTGGCTGGCTGGCCGAGTTTTAAGTAGCCCAGTCCGACTTGCAGCAAGGCATTTAGCGCGCGCAAAATGGCAGGCTCATCTGCAAAGAACTCATAGGCGGATTCAACCGTCAGAGCGAGCACTTCGGCAATATTTTTATCACGATAGGTGATTTCAAGGGTTTTGTCATTATAACGCTGTCCATGACAGACTTGGCATGGCGAATAAACGCTAGGAAGAAATAACAGCTCGACCATGACAAAGCCGAGGCCTTCGCAATTGGGGCAGCGCCCTTTTACCGTATTGAACGAAAAGCGACCCATATCGTAGCGACGTGCTTTTGCTTCTGGGGTCAACGCAAACAACTTACGGACATGATCGAACATGCCGGTATAGGTGGCCAGGTTTGAGCGAGGACTACGACCGATTGCTTTTTGATCAACGGTTACTAGTCGCTTTACGTGACTCATTCCAGCAACAATCTGCCCGCCGGTTGGTGTTTCCAACTCTTGTTCGAGTAAATCAGCTTCGCCAGCTGGCGCTGCAATTATAGATTGTTGTCCTAGTGACTCATAAATGAGTTCGACCAGGGCTTGACTCACTAAACTTGATTTACCGGAACCGGATACCCCAGTAACGGTAGTCATCACGCCTAACGGAAACTCAACGTCTAAATTTTGTAGGTTGTTACGCTCAACTCCTGCTAGCTTGAGCCAAGCCGTCGGCGCTCTTGGGGTGTGTTTAATTTTCGCATCGGTGGTAAAAAGATAGCGGCCAGTGTGTGACCTAGCCACTTCGCGTAAACCATCTATAGGCCCACTGTAAATAACCTCGCCGCCATGAGTACCAGCATCTGGTCCAACGTCTACTATCCAATCGGCGTGTCTGATAACGCTAACATCGTGCTCAACCACAAATACTGAGTTGCCAGCGACTATTAGTTCATCCAAGGCACTTAATAACGCTTGAGTATCTGCGGGGTGTAAACCTGCGGAGGGCTCATCAAGGACGTAAACTACTCCGAACAGTTGCGAGCGAATTTGGGTGGCAAGCCGTAAGCGTTGCAACTCACCTGGAGATAAAGTAGGGGTGGTGCGCTCAAGCGACAAGTAACCCAAGCCCAGCATCGTCAGGGCCTCAACTCGAGACAGAACATCGCGGGCGATGCGCTGAGCGACGATTGCTTTTTCTCGATCTTTCATGTTATCAGTAGGTTTGTTATTGGCAGCAGCCTGAAGCTTGAGAGCAACTTCGGTCAAGGTCAACTGCGACAACTCACCAATATCTAGTCCTGCAAATTTGACTGACAGCGATGCTTGCTTTAATTTTTTGCCGTGACATTCTGGACAGACAGATATCTGCATAAATTGGGACACACGTTTTTTAGTGCGAGGGCTTTGGGTGGTGGCAAAAGAGTGCAAAACAAAGTGTTTAGCACTTGCAAAGGTACCCATATAATTGGGCTCTTCTTCTTTTACAATTGCTTCGCGTACTTGTTCACCGCTATATTCTGGATAGACAGGTACTGTCGGGGTTTCGTCAGTAAACAAGATCCAATCGCGGGTTTTTTTCGGTAACGACCGCCACGGCGTATCGATGTCATAGCCAAGAGTCACCAATATACGGCTCAGGTTTTTACCTTGCCATGCAGGTGGCCAGGCTGCAATGGCCCGTTCTCGAATGGTTCTGGTATCATCGGGAACCAGCAGCTTTTCAGTTACCTCAAACACGCGACCGATACCAGAGCAGACAGGGCAGGCGCCGTCGGGGGTGTTAGGCGAAAACGCATCTGCATAGAGCATGTCCTGACCGGCAGGGTAGTCACCAGCCCGTGAATAAAGCATGCGCAACCCGTTAGAAATTGTGGTAATACTGCCAACCGATGAGCGCACAGAGGGTGTGCCACGCTGTTGTTGTAGTGCGACTGCTGGTGGCAGCCCCGTTATTGAATCAACATCGGGCTCGTCAACTTGGTCTATCAAGCGCCGCGCATAAGGCGATACGGTATCAAGGTAACGACGTTGTGACTCTGCAAACAAGGTACCAAAAGCCAGTGATGATTTTCCTGAGCCTGATATCCCAGTAAAAACCACCAGCGCATCACGAGGTAAATCGATATCAACATTCTTTAAGTTATGAACGCGGGCACCCCTTACTTGAATGCTATTATTAGTATCACGAAGATAGGTATCGCGGGGGCTAGTATTATGGAGCGTGTCTTTAGCTTGACTCTGATTCGCTATTGGATTGCTATTGTTTACTAGGTCGTTATTGGTGGTCGCCATAAAAAGGCTACTCCTATTGAATTATATTTTTTAATTTTCGCTGTGGTTGGGTTATGCCGGTCAAAGTATTTAGCTGGTTGAATGCGCCCTCTAATAGGCCCCTTAAGGCAACTTTAGGGCATTTAGACTTGAGATTGAACTCAGTTTTTTTGAATAAGAATTACTGTACTATGAGTTCTGAATTGATGGCTGTCGGTACGTACTAACATTATCTTATTTTAATACCAGTAGCCTGCTTCGTTTAGCGTAGTTTAGTAAGCCTATTTTTATAGTTGTAACTATTGCAGCTAATGACTTTACTAAAGTTAGGAAATACAATATTTTCTTAACTTTCTCTGTGTGGTAGAATTAGCGGCATTAATACCAGCGACTATTGGTCAATCAGTCATATAAATTATCAATCATATGAGAGTTTTAATATAAAAATGAATATGCCAATCTAATTGTACCTCTGTCCGTAACTTATTGCTTATTATAGTAATACCCCTCTTCTAAAGCGTTTTGCGCCTTTTTCTGCGTGATCGCATTGCTTTATTATCTATCTTACTAATCGATTTATAAGTTAAGTTTCTAAAATCAGGGTATTCAAAATAGTATTTATAATTAAGACCTTTAAATAATATCTAGTATCTTCTCAGCATATTTAATAGGCTCAAGAGCGTAGCTGGAAGATTATAGAGGGCTAATACTGTATTTTTTTATCTTAAACTTATCGATTATTAAAATAATAAATCCGTAAATAAGACTGAGTTAAAAATGTTAAATGTTATTAAAGAGCATTGGCTATCAAATGTTAGAGGCGATATTTTAGCGGGTATGGTGGTCGCCTTAGCGCTTATTCCCGAAGCCATTGCCTTTTCAATTATTGCTGGTGTCGACCCACAGGTGGGTCTTTATGCCTCCTTTTGTATCGCAGTGGTTATCGCTTTTGTTGGCGGTCGACCAGCGATGATTTCTGCTGCCACTGGTGCCATGGCTTTATTAATGGTCACGCTAGTCAAAGACCATGGCTTACAATATTTGCTAGCAGCAACTGTGTTGACAGGGGTTTTACAGGTTATATTTGGTTTCTTAAAACTGGGTAATCTGATGAAGTACGTTTCTCAGTCAGTTATTATTGGCTTTATTAATGCCTTAGCTATCTTAATTTTTATGTCGCAACTCCCTGAGTTAATGCCGCAAGCGGGCTCCAATTTATGGCATGTCTATGCTCTGGTTGCTTTAGGGTTAATCATAATATATGGCTATCCTCACATTCCAAAAATTGGCAAGATCATTCCTTCGCCTTTGGTTTGCATCGTATTGGTCACTATATTGGCCATTGTATTTGGTGCAGAGGCACGAACCATCAGTGACATGGGCCAGTTGCCGGATACCCTGCCGATTTTCTTATTACCTGATATTCCTCTAAATATGGATACCTTGCGTATTATCTTGCCTTACTCTATTAGTTTGGCCATAGTCGGTTTGTTAGAATCTATGATGACCTTGAGTATTGTAGATGACCTAACGGACACCAAAGGCGATCGTAATAAAGAGTGCAAAGGTCAAGGAATGGCAAATGTGGTTAGTGGTTTCTTTGGTGGTATGGCAGGTTGTGCGATGATTGGTCAGTCTATAATCAACGTAAAATCAGGCGGCTTTACTCGTTTATCGACCTTAATTGCTGGGTTGTTTTTATTATTGATGGTGGTCTTTTTAAGCGACTGGTTGAAGATTATTCCAATGGCCGCGTTAGTGGCGGTTATGATTATGGTATCGGTTGGTACCTTTAACTGGGGCTCTTTTAAGGAGCTCAAGACCAAACCTCTACAGAGTAATCTGGTGATGATCACCACGGTTGCGGTGGTCGTAGCCACCCATAACTTAGCTTATGGGGTTTTGATTGGTGTTCTGTTATCGGCATTATTCTTTGCTAATAAGATTGAACGTTATATGAGTGTCGATACGCAACTGGATGAATCAAAGCAAACGCGT
This sequence comes from Psychrobacter sp. PL15, assembly GCF_035984995.1. NCBI lineage: Bacteria > Pseudomonadati > Pseudomonadota > Gammaproteobacteria > Moraxellales > Moraxellaceae > Psychrobacter > Psychrobacter sp. PL15. Next base: position 9,977 of record NZ_JAXCIB010000009.1, on the reverse strand, counting down.
TACTATCGAGTGAATGGCCAAGTCTTTTTCTCATCGGCAGAGCGCTTAATAGAATCATTTGATATCAAAGAAGCGATTCCTAAAGTGGTTATTAATGTCTCTGAGGCTCATTTTTGGGATGTGACAGCAGTCGCTGCTATTGACAAAGTTATTATTAAGTTTCGCCGAGAAGGCACCGAAGTTGAGCTGATAGGCCTTAATGAGGCCAGCCAAGCGATGGTAGAAAAGTTCGGTGTTCATGATAAATCGGATAGTGCTAATAACTTAAGTGCTCATTAAACGCTCGTTAAGGGCTTGTTGATAACTTTATTCATTCAAGAATTAAGGATAAATTATGACCACAGAACAGCACATTCTAGCTTGTATCGATGGATCGGCAGTTACTGAATCCGTTTGTAACTACGCCGCATGGTACGCCAGTCGCTTAGATTTACCGGTGGCGCTATTACATGTTAGTGATATCCCTGCGTCGTCCAGGCGCGACTTGTCCGGTGCGATAGGGGTGAACAGTCGCCAGTTTTTATTAGAAGAATTAACCCAGCTCGATGAACAAAGAGCGAAGGTAGTGAACAGTTATAGTAATGCCTTAGTACAAGATGCAAAAAGTCATATCAACAGTGATTTTGATGTGGAAGTTAGCATTTATCAACGCCGCGGCAAGTTATTACCCGCTATTGAACACTTTGAAGCAAAAAATCGTGCCATTGTTATGGGGCGGCGCGGAGAAGATCATAAAAATGATCGAATCAATATTGGTAGCCAAATCGAAACGGTGGCACGCGCATCACACATACCTATCCTGATTTGTTCAGAGGAGTTTACCGCCCCTACCTCATACATGATCGCATTTGATGCCAGTGAAACGGCCATTAAAGCGATCCAAATGATTGCAAAGAGCCCACTGTTAAAAGGGTTGCAAGGTCATATTGTGATGATAGGCAATCATGATGACTATGCTAAAGAAAGCTTAGCAGCGGCATTTCAGCAATTAGATTCATCGGGCTTTACAGTAGAGGCTCATCACTTACCTGAGTCTGATGCTGTTGACACACTATTGGCATTTCAAGCAAACAATAATGTCGATATTATCGTGGTTGGGGCTTACAGTGGTTCCAAGTGGCGGCAATTGTTTCTGGGTAGTACAACGACACAAATTATTGCGAGCACACTGTCACCGGTTATTTTGGTGCATTAGGGCGCCTTAGGTTTTGATTGTTACTACTGATGATAATAATCTATCAACATCCTCATTATATATAGCCAGTTCAAAACAAAATAGGTGCATTTGTGTCAGCGTGCTACTGGTATAAATTTTTCTTGCTTGCTGTTCACAAGTGTGACGGAGGCTGCGAAAAATTCATAATAGTAGCACTGTATCTCTTTTAAATTGGATTTACCATATCTATCTCTTGCGTATTCGCTATTTTAAGTAGGCTCTCTAAGCGCTTTTTTATTTAAAACAAACACCAGAACTGCCCCTAAAATGATCGTGCTTGCTATTATAAATCGCATGGTCAACTGCTCAGATAGAAAGAGCGCACCACCAATAGCCGCAAGCACGGGTACGCAAAACTGTACGACTGCCGCTTGGGTGCTTTTTAACAGTGGCATAGCGGCGTACCAAAGGATATAGCCCATACCTGAAGTAACGGCCCCTGAAGTACTCGCTAATAATACTCCTTCGATGCTGACGTCTTGTATATGGCTTATACCGACTAACAATAATAGTGGAATGGCCACTAAGCTCCTTATAAAGTTAAAGCTTGTGGTTCTAAGTGGTGATACACACACTTGACCGCGTATGCTGTATATACCCCATGCCATACCGCTAATGGCCATAATTGCTGCCCCAAACAAAGAAGGCACCGCTGCCGAAGGCAGCATTAAGTAGACAAAACCTGCTATTGCGACCACAAAAGCTGCCCACTGCAATGCGCTTAATTGCTCTTTTTTATAGATACCCCAACCTATCATGGTCAGTTGTACGGCTGAAAATAAAATAAGTGCCCCCGTACCCGCATCCAGTTCTACATAGGCAATCGAAAAACACAGTGCGTAAAACAATAAGCTAATGCTACTTAGCCAGCTGCCTTTGTCCTTTAAAATAGCCGGGTTAAATGTGGCTTTACGTTTTAAATTATAAGTATAAATCACCATAATAATGCCTAAAGAGGCGGCACCACTGAGCAGACGAATAATAGTAAAGTTCCATGGATCGATATAACCCTCAACTAGGGCCATTCTACAAAAAATAGAGTTTGCGGCAAATGCAATTAAAGCAATAATTGTGTACAACGTGGCTTTCAAAAATAATCCTTAGCGTGCGTAGTGGGGGTATAGCGATAGCAAAAATTTGAGCTGGGAAAGAGTGAAGCACTGCGTTGCACTAAACACAAGGAAATTTTTTAAGTGAGTTTTTATAAAAGATTATAAGGTAAGGTAATAAGTGTGGTAAGTCAGTGACAGCCTTATGTGCGAGCTACTTTGATGTATTAAATAATAAGACTCAACTCTGTATTTTATTAAGCCAATCGACTACTTGCTGAACTCTTTCATTCCTATTCCCACCAATCTGGCGGAATATCTTATCATGGTGAACCAGCTCATCTGCAAAGCGAGCGCTTATTTCTTCGCGTTCATGTGGACTATCACGTAAGTCGTCAGCGACCCAGGGTATATCGGCTTTGGTCAATAAGATTAAGTCATAATTATGTGCCAATACTGCCTGTGTGATGGCATCAGGGCAGTCGCCGTAATACCAGTTGGCGTAAACCATCAGCTCGAATAAACTGGTATCACAAAACAGGTAGCCCGTAGTTTGTTCAACCTGCTGAGCCAGCTCATTTTCTAAGTCTATTTGACCTTGAGCTATGGGCAATAAATCGTCCCAGGTACAGATTTTTTGCTCGCTATCCCATTTTTCCTGCAAGTAGGTGCGCATATATTCTGGTACCCATGGGCTGTTAAAATGTACGGCCAAATCACGACATAAGCTAGTCTTACCAGTACTTTCTGCGCCGAGAACAGCTACTTTCATGACCGATTTAGGCGTATGCTGCGTTAAATTGAATGCGGTAGCGTCGCTGCCATTCATAATAGGCCCAAATTGCAATGAAGGTGAACACCACGTATTGTAGTGCGGTAAAGGTGAGTCCTTTATAAAAGTATAGCGGTACTGAAATAGCATCGGCGACAATCCATAATAACCAGTGCTCAATCTTTCGGCTGGCCATTAACCACATCGCCATTAAGAACAGCGCGGTGGTTAGCATATCGGTATAATCGACCCAAGTAAATAAGTGCACACCTAACACCGCGCCATCAAAGCTAAAATTATTGTTGATCACGGGTCGGAAATAATAAATTAGCGCAACGAATGCGACTGTTGCAGCTGCTAGTACAGCCATAATCGGTGCGTCACTTGACTGGATATGTTCAATTTGCACTTCAGCCTGAGATGATTCATTTAACTGCTGGTCAGACTGTTGGCTGCCGTGACTTACTTTGCTTTTTGACCAATTTATCCAACCGTATATACTCATGACCGTATAATAAGCATTAATAAACATATCACCGAATAACTGCCACTTCCATAGTAGATAAACAAAAATAGCGGTGCTGACCAGGCCAATTGGAAATACCAAAATATTAGTTTTTCGGGCAAGCAACACACTTGCCACACCGAATATAACGGCAATTAATTCTAAGCCGATGAAAAGGGTAGAGTAATCAGCATACTGCCCGAACAGCCAGTCAAAGAGTCCTGCCATTGAATCTTGTCTCCTAATTACTATTTCTAATGAATTTTAATAAAGTTTAACGATTTTGAGTGCTCCTGATTATATAGTAGGTGCGCGTCAATTAAGCCAACCTTTGCCAGTTATAGACTGGAAATTGATTATTTGTAACAAAGTATTAGAATAATAATAATATTCAGGCATAATAAAGGCATTGATTTTAAGTTTACAGTTATTCACCGAACCATTGTTCATTGAAAGTAGCCTGCGCTATTTTCTCCACTTTTATGCTTATTAATAAGCGACACCATAGTAGACAAGGAAGCTTATCATGACGACTTGTATCACCGGCACCGGCCTATACATACCCCCTTATAGCATCAGTAACGAAGAGCTGGTAGTGTCATTCAACCAGTATGTCGATAAATATAACGAACAGCATGCTGACGAGATAGCAAGCGATACCATACCTGCACTCCAGCACTCATCAGCTGAGTTCATTGAAAAAGTATCCGGTATTAAGTCGCGTTATGTAATGGAAAAAGACGGTATTTTAAACCCCGAAATTATGGCTCCAGTCATCGCTTACCGTAACTTAGGCGAAGAGCTGTCCATCATGGCAGAAATGGGGGCTGCGGCGCTTAAAGATGCGTTAGCAGATGCTGGATTAGAAGCCAATGATCTAGATGGTATTATTCTCGCCTGCTCGAATTTTCAGCGTACCTATCCAGCAGTGGCTATTGAAATTCAAAATGAAATTGGTATGGTTGGTGGCTTTGCTTACGATATGAACGTGGCCTGTAGTGCAGCAACCTTTGGTCTGTCACAAGCGCACGGCTCAATCGTATCTGGTTTGGCCAAACGAGTGGCTGTAGTCAACGTTGAGATTACGTCTGCGCACCTAAACTGGCGTAACCGTGACAGTCATTTCATCTTTGGTGATGTCGCAACCGCTTGTATCGTAGAAGATTTAGATACGCCTAAAGGTTATGAAATCTTAAATTGTAAATTATTTACTGAGTTTTCGACTAATATCAAAAACGAATATGGCTTTATGGATCGCTCAGAGTTTTTAGCGGCCGAAACTCAGATGTATCCTGATATTAAAGAACCAGTGACTGACAAGTTGTTCTTACAAAATGGCCGTAAAGTGTTCCGTGAAGTCTGCCCAAAAGTCTCACAAGTCATCACCGAGCACTTACAGGAAAATGATATACCAACTTCTGAGGTTAAGATGATGTGGCTACACCAGGCCAATGCTAATATGCTGGACTTAATTTTACGTACAGTCATTGGCAAAGATGCAGACAAAGCTATTGCCCCAAGCGTCATTGCCGAATTTGCTAATACCAGCTCATCTAGCCCAATGGTAGTCTTCCATCGTTATAAAGACTCGCTAACATCGGGCGATCTGGGTGTCATTTGCTCATTTGGTGCCGGTTACTCGATTGGGTCAGTATTAGTACGCAAAGCTTAAGAACAGTTATAATCAAATCAATGTAGATTGTTTGTGGGCACTAGAATCACATGTTGTGTCTGCTTATGTTAGTCAGTTGCTATTTACGTTTGGTTGCTTTGTATTATCATCACACGGTTTTGACTACAGTAAACTAAATATCTGATATGAATGACTTATTGTCCTGATAGAGAACAAAATAGCTAAGAGCAATCTTAGCTATTTTTTATTGTTCTGATTTTCGTTATTGCTGCTTATGAACAACATTTATGGAGCATATTTAGTGGCCGTCGCTAATATAAGCATTAAGATTGCGCAGTGGTTTTAATTTATCCGTAAAAATTTGCTATAATCGCGGTCTTATTTCCATCATTTAGATAAAAGTCCTGTTATGAAAGAATCCTTGCGCCTGCGTTTAGACCAGATGGTAGACCGTTACGAAGAGGTTACTGCCTTATTATCTGATCCTGATATCATCAGTGATAATAATAAATTCCGTGAACTGTCTGTTGAGCACAGCGATTTGATGGACATTACCACGTTATGGTTGAACTATAGGCACGCCGAAGTCGATCAAGCTGATGCCGAAGGGATGTTAGCGGAGTCTGTCGATCCTGAAATGAAAGAGATGATGCAGGATGAAATTGACAGCGCACGTGATACCATCGTAGAGATGGAAGAGGCGCTCAACGTCATGATGTTGCCTAAAGACCCGAACGATAAAGTTCCAGCATTTTTGGAGATTCGTGCGGGCACTGGTGGCGATGAAGCATCGATTTTCTCAGGTGATCTGTTTCGGATGTACCAAAAGTATGCACAGACTCAAGGGTGGACAATGGAAGTACTGTCAGCCAGTGAAGGTGAGCATGGCGGTTATAAAGAGATTATTACCCGTGTATCGGGTAACAGCGTCTATGGCCGCTTAAAGTTTGAATCCGGGGTACATCGTGTTCAGCGTGTGCCTGAGACTGAAAGCCAAGGCCGTGTGCATACGTCAGCCTGTACCGTTGCGGTAATGCCGGAAATTGAGATTGATGATACAGTCGATTTAAATCCAGCGGACATTCGTTTTGATACCTTTCGCTCAAGTGGTGCCGGTGGTCAGCATGTCAACACGACTAACTCAGCCGTACGCTTAACCCATATTCCAACGGGTACTGTGGCAGAGTGTCAGCAGGAGCGCAGCCAGCACAAAAACCGTGCTCAAGCAATGAAGATGCTGATTTCAAGAATACAACAAGTCAAAGTACAGGCTCAAGTTGATGCGGCAGACACCATACGTCGTGATCTGGTAGGTAGCGGCGACCGTAGTGAGCGTATTCGTACTTATAATTTTCCGCAAGGACGTATGACTGACCATCGTATCAACCTGACCTTATATAAGCTTGATGCTATCTTGGAAGGTGATATGGACGAGCTGCTTGATTCGCTGTTACGTGAGCACCAAGCAGACTTGATGGCCAGTATTGGTGGCGGTGATTAAAATAACCAATAGCGAGTAAAATAATGGCCATTAAAACAATAAGTGTAGACAATGCTGATGTATGGCTGTCGATTAAGAATAAAGTTCATTTCTTCAGCTGTTTTAGATTTATTATTTTAGTTTATTCCTTTAATTATCCAATAATTTTGAGAGTGTTATGTCAAAGAAAAATAACCAAGAACAAGTCGCCACCTTAGAAGACGCCAATGAGCTGATTGTTCAACTGCAAGCTAAGCTAGATGAAATAACGGCTTCTGGTAAACAGCCTTATCCAAATAAGTTTAAGCGTACAGATTACGCCCAAGACTTACAAGCCGCCTTTGAAGGTATATCCAAGCAAGAGATTGAAGACAACGCTGCTAAAGGCGAGAAAACACCGGTCAACGTGGCAGGTCGAGTGATGCTTAACCGTGGCTCATTTATCGTGATCCAAGATATGAGTGGTCGTGTCCAGTTGTACGTCGCACGCAAAGAGTTGGACCCCGAGGTCCTCGCTAGTATTAAGTCTATAGACTTGGGCGATATCGTTGGCGTGTCAGGCTATATCGGTCGTTCAGGAAAAGGCGATCTGTATGTGCACATCGAAGAGTTCCACCTACTTACTAAGTCATTGCGTCCAATGCCTAACAAGTTTCATGGCCTAGCGGATGTTGAAGCCCGTTATCGCAATCGTCATCTAGATTTGATGACTAACGAATCTACTCGCGATGCCTTCATCACTCGCAGCCAAGTGATTAGTGGTATTCGGCAATTTATGTTGAATGAGCGTTTTATGGAAGTTGAAACGCCAATGATGCATCCCATTCCAGGCGGCGCAGTAGCCCGTCCTTTTGAGACTCATCATAACGCTTTAGATATGCCGTTGTACTTGCGCATTGCACCTGAGTTGTACTTGAAGCGACTAGTGATTGGTGGCTTTGAAAAAGTATTTGAGATTAATCGCAGCTTCCGTAATGAGGGAGTTTCGACTCGCCATAACCCTGAATTCACTATGATTGAATTCTATCAAGCGTATGCGGATTATCACGATTTGATGGACTTGACCGAGCGTTTATTTAACCAGCTGGCGACCGACATTTTAGGCAGTACTGAGCTGACTTATCAAGAAGAAACGATTAGCTTACAAGCACCATTTGCCCGTATTTCAATGTCTGATGCTATTGCGCAATATGCTGAAGGTTTTGATATGGCGCGTATTGATGACCGCGAATATTTAGCAGATTATGTGTCTAATACACTTAAGCAGCAAGTGAAAGACGTCTTTGGGGCTGGTAAATTAAAAACCATCGTTTTTGAAGAAACGGCTGAACATCAATTACGTCAGCCAACATTCATTACTGAATACCCTGCTGAGACCTCACCGCTGGCACGCCGTAACGATGACAACCCTGACATTACTGATCGCTTTGAGTTATTCATTGGTGGTCGTGAACTGGCCAATGGCTTTAGTGAATTGAATGATCCGGCTGATCAAGCGGAGCGTTTCCGTGGTCAAGTGGCTGAAAAAGATGCTGGCGATGTCGAAGCCATGCATTTTGATGAAGACTATATCGAAGCCTTATCTTATGGCTTACCGCCAACCGCAGGGGAAGGTATCGGTATCGACCGTTTAGTAATGTTGTTTACCGATTCGGCCAGTATTCGCGATGTAATTTTATTCCCGCATATGCGCCCTAAGACTGATAAATAGATTAAAACCTGCCCATAATGAATGATTAGGTTATCAAGCGTCTTTGTTTGAAGTACTCGTTTTATTGAGTTGAACATAGTCTGTATATGGTTGTCATGTATGCGTATTATTGTGGATTGATCATAACGATTAGCAAAAATCGCTATTAACTCTATGTGAGTCACTGTTCAATAGCTAAGAAGCCAGACGAATGCGCTGGCTTTTTGCTATAATGAGCACTCTCAAATAGCACTCGTATTTACTTATAAGTATTCTAGTAATCTAAGCCACTTGGCAAAATGGATAGATATGACCCAGCAATATCAAGTCTTAGCCCGTAAATACCGACCCAAAAACTTCCATGAGTTAATAGGGCAAAGTCATGTGTCGCAAGCACTAATCAATGCTATTGATTATAATCGGCTGCATCATGCTTATTTATTTACTGGCACACGCGGTGTTGGTAAGACTACGATTGCGCGTATCTTAGCCAAATGTTTAAACTGTGATATGGGGGTGACCAGTACCCCATGTGGTGTGTGCGATAATTGTGTTTCGATTGATCAAGGGCGTTTTATTGATCTTATTGAGATTGATGCGGCCTCCCGTACCAAGGTCGAAGACACTCGCGAGTTGCTTGATAATGTGCCTTATGCACCCAGCCAAGGGCGCTATAAGGTTTATCTAATCGATGAAGTGCATATGCTGTCGACTCACAGCTTTAATGCGTTACTCAAGACTTTAGAAGAGCCACCTGAGCATGTGAAGTTTTTGCTAGCCACCACTGATCCTCAGAAGCTACCAATTACCATTATCTCGCGCTGTTTACAGTTTGTGCTTCGGCCTTTACCGCAAACCTTGCTTAGTGAGCATCTGGCCAAGGTCTTAACCCAAGAGCAGGTTGCTTATACACAACCGGCGCTATGGCAGCTGGCAAGTGCCGCTAAAGGTTCGGTACGTGATGCTCTGTCACTAACCGATCAGGCGATTGCTTTTGGCCAAGGTGCGCTCGATGATGTGACCGTCAATGCGATGTTAGGCTTGATTGATGCGGCTGATTTGGTACGGTTAATTACTGATATCTATAATCATGATAAGTCTGCTGTTGCCGCACATATTGAGCAGATGCGCGCACAAATGGTTGATGCCAGTAGCATGTTCGACGGCCTCGCTGAGCTGCTGCATCAATTGGCATTAACCCAGCTGCTGCCTGAAGTGGCCCTTAACGTGAATGAAGCGCAAGCACAAACTATCAATGCTTTAGCGCAGCACATTAGTCCTGATGTTCTACAGTTATATTATGAGATTATAATACAAGCACGCGAAGGTATTAAGCTTGCAAGCACCCCGATGCAAGCGCTTGAGATGTGTATTTTACGGCTATTGGCTTTTCGTCCATTACCAGTCGATGACATGTTGATATCAAATCCTAGTGATGTCTCAACTACTGCACTTGCTGCTGGGCATGTCGCAACCTCGGCGTCTGACTCACAAGCCTACGATGTTTCTTATGAGACTACTGAGCCAGAACCAATTGCAGAACCAATTGCAGAACCAATTGCAGAACCAATTGCAGAACCAATTGCAGAACCAATTGCAGAACCAATTGCAGAACCAATTGCAGAACCAATT